>CAYHRR010000089.1:0-10792 GCA_964358875.1 uncultured Planctomycetaceae bacterium
ACCAGCGATCAGTCGCGTCAGCTCCTCGGCGCTCTTCACGCCCCTCAGACCCGCTTTGGCGTACGCGAGCGAACGCGCGACCAGCGTGCCGTCGGGTGCGAACTCGAGTCGGGCGTTTACGAAGCTACGCAAGCCGTCGAACTTGGGGAGCATCTGCGCGATGCGTTCGAACGAGACGAACGTCGCGGCGCCGATCTCGGTTGTCCACGCGCGGGCGACATGCAGCACGCGCTGCTTCAGTTCGCCGTTCTCGATCTCGAACTTCGCCAACATCAGGCAGTCAACGCGCTCATCGAACGGCACGACAAAGTACGCCTCGTACTCGTCGCCGCTGTCGCTGGCGCTCAACCACACGCCGTCGAGGCGATGGTCGACGCGACTGCGCGCGGAATCGCCGAGCGGAACTTGGAAACAAGCAAGTGCGACAAGGCACACGATGGTGGAGATCCAAAGCAGTCGGCGCATTGGTCGGCCCTCAATCGGCAGGAAGCTCGTATTTCGATCGTTCGAGACGCGCGAGCCTAGCGCTCAGCGATCGAGTTCGCGGCTCGCTGCGCGGCGCGCGCGCGTTAGCGCGTCGTCGAGCGTCGCCGGTTTTGGCGGAACGCGCGGAGTTTGCTCCGTTTCGCCCGGCGACGGCGTGTTCTCGCGCGGAGCCGGCTGCGTTGCGGGAACGTCGCGGTGCAACGTGCGCCGACGCGGAACGAGACGCTCCGCCTTGGCGCTCACGGCCGCGAATGCGCCGGCGAGGCTGCCCCACAACTGCAAGCGCCGCGCGGCGATCTCGAGCACGAGCAAGAGCAGTGCGAGGAGCACGAGTTCGCGTGCGATCACGCGCCACACTTTCGCTACGCGCTCGCCGCGGAACAGCATGTCGACCGGCGGCGCGACTTCGCCGCCGGACTCGCGCGCGATGCGACGCAACAAGCGCTCGCCGCGCCGCGCGTCGGGACTGGTCTCGAATTCCGGGCTGTAGGGCAGCGCCAGCGGCGGCAAGCTCAACATGCGTCCGCCGCCTAGGTCGACGCTGCCGAGCACCACGCCGTCGCGCGCCAGCGTGTGATGCGCTTCGTAGCGATGCTCGCCCACGCGTTCGAGCGGCAGCGCGGTCGTGCTTCCGTCGGCGCCGCTCAAACGCACCACCAGCTTCGAGGTATCGGGCGGCGCCGGCGCGCTCGGGTCGACTTCGACGGTGATGCACGCGTCGCGGCCGACACGGCGCGCGCTCGCGAACAACTCGAGCGGTTCTTCCTGTCCCGCGAGCCAACGCACGATCGTCACGAAGAAGCTCGCGAAACCATCCCAAGCCACGCTGCGCGCGCCGAACTCGCCGCCGATCTGTCCGGTGAACGCCGCCGTGCGACCCAATCCGCGCTGCGCGAACGCGAAGGCCGGCGCCTTGAACTCATCGAGCGTGATCACGCCCGCCGTCGCGTCGTGACGCAACCACGTCAAGTTGTAGCCGTCGAGTTGCGGAAAGGTCTGCGCGCTCGCGACCTCGCCCAGGCCGAACAAATCCGGCAGCACCTTCGTCGCCGCGGGCTCCTCGACCCACGTCGCGCGCGCGATGGTCAGCGTGTCCTGCGCGAACAAACGCGGCAGATCCTTGGCCTCGTTCGTGAAGTAGCACGTGCCCCCGCCCTGCGCCGCCGTGCGTTCGAGGAACTGCGCGTCGCTGTCGGACTTCGTGCCGAGCGCGACGACCGAAACGGTGATGCCCATCTGCCGAAAGCGCGCGAGCAACTCCGGGACGTTCTCCTGCTCCTCGGAGTCGGCGGCATCGGCGAACAAGATGATGTGGCGGTTTTGCTGCGTCGCGCCGTCGAGCATGCGGCCCGCCGCATAGAGCGCCGTGTAGCAGAAGATGCCGCCGCCCATCGACTCGATCGTGCGCACGCGCGCCGTGATCGCCGACACGTCGTCGACGCGCGTCAACTCCTGCACCGTGTGATCGCTCGAGTCGACCGCGATCACGCCGACGGAATCGAGCGGCGACAGGAGCTCGATCGCAGCGCACGTGCCGAGATTGGCGAGCTTGATCTTCTGCACGCCCGGCGAGGCTTCGACCGCCATCGAACCCGAGCGGTCGAGCGCGACGACCAGCGCCACGCCGATCTTGCGGTTCTCCTGGCGCATCTCCATCGAGACGGGCAGGAGCTCGTCGACCGGCGACAAGTACCAACCGCCGATGCCGAAACTCGCGCGCCCGCCGGTCATCAACAGGCCGCCGCCGCGTTCGAGCACGAACTCGCGCAGCGCGCGCATGCCCGCCGAACCGATGCGCTCGGCGGCGACGTTCTCGAGCACGACGGCGCGGTGCGCCGTCAACGCCGTGCGTGAGAGCCGCGCGTCCTCGGCGCGCGCGACGGCGATCGGAATGCCGACGGCGCGCAAGGCGTGCACGAGCGAATCCTCCGCGCCGTCGTCGTTGACGACGAGCACCGAGCGCTGGCCGGCAACGCGCACCGCTCCGATGCCCGCGTTGTTCTCCGCGACGCGATCGCCTTGGACGTCGAGCTTCAGGCGATAGATCGCGACCCCCGGCGCCGCGACGAGATCGCGGAACGACAGACGATTGAGACCGGCCTCGAGACTGCGCGTGCCCGAGCTCAAGACGGCGCCGTCGCGCTCGAGCGTGAAGGCGATCTCGCGCGCTTCATCGCTGCGCACCCACGCGCCGAATTGGAACGGCTCGAGCACGCCGACGTCCTCGGGCAACTCGAGCCGCTCGACCGCAACGTCTGCGCCCGCGTCGCGGAGAATCGGTCGCACGTCGATGCGCACGCCGCGCGCGAACGCACGCCGCGCCGCTGCGAGCGGATCGCGGCCGTTGCCTTCGCCGTCGGACACGAGCAGCAGCGAGCCGCTGCGGTCGCTGGGAATCAACGCGAGCGCGGCGTCGAGCGCCCCGCCGAGGTCGGAGCCGTCGCGGTCGAGCGCGCGCTTGTAGCCGTCGAAATGCGCGTCGCGTTGCGGGATCTGCTCGAGGCCGACATCGGCCCCGAAGGCGACGAGCGCGACGCGATCACCCGCGCTGCGCGCTTCTTCCGCGAGCGCCGTGAGTTCGGCGACGACGGCCTCGCTCTCGCCCGGCATCGAGCGCGAACGATCGACGACGAACACGAGGTCGCGGCCTTCTTCGCCGGTGCGCAAGTACGGCGCGCCCGCCGCGAGCACGAGGGCAGCCGCGACGAGCGCTCGCACGACTTGCGTCGCGCGCTCGCGACCGCGCAACTTCCACCATGCGACGGCGACGGGCAGCGCGAGCAACAGCAGTTCGGGATGGAGGAAGCCCATGGTTCAGTTCGCGGGCTCCAGCACACCTTCGGCGCGTCGCAACACGAACCAATCGAGCGCGACGAGCGTGAGCGTGAGCGCGATCAACGCCAACTCGATCCACGACAACTCGGTGTCGAGCGACGCTCCCGCAAGCTCGGCCTCGCTGTGCCCGGGCCGCGACTTCGCCAGGTCCGACTCGGCGGCGTCGGCGAACGACAGCGCGAACTCGGCGACGGTGCGACCTTCGAAAGCGAGCGCGTACAGGCCCGGTTCTTCGAGTCCGTCGACGACGATTTGTCCGAGCGCGGGAACTTCGCGCGTCGTCGCATGCGCCGAACCGCGCGGGCCTTCGAGCGTGTAGCGCGCGATCTCGTCGCTCGCGCGTCCGGCGAGTTCGTTGCCCGGGCGGTAGATGAAACTCTCACCCGTGTGCAGGTTGGTCGACTGCGGCCCGGGCAATTCCGCGCGGCGCAATTCGGCCATGTTCGCGAGCAAGATGGGCCAGTCGGGAGAGCGTTGCAGCGACGAGCGCGACGGGTCGAGCGCGAGCTGCCACAGGCGCCGTTCGCCTTGCTGCTCTTCGCTGAGAATCGGCGTGTTTCCCGCGGAGACGACCGGCATGCCGGCGAGCGACACGCTCGGATCGACGCTCCACACCACGCCTTCGAGCGTCGTACCGTCGAGCAGTGCGTTGGCGCGTTCGGCCAAGAACGGCCCGATGTAATCGCGCCGCTCGGAACCCGCGCCGCCCTCGATCGACAAGCACCACGTCGCCGCGCCGCCGCTTGCGCCGCGCGCGAGCAACAGGTGCGCGGAGTCGGCCGAGCCCGCGACGACGCTGTGCGGGATCAACGCGCACCAGCGCGCGATGTTCGCCGCTCCGGGCTCCGACAAACCGAGCGCGCGCGCGTCGTCGTCCTCGAGCGTGCTGAACAAGGCGAGCGTACGCGCTGCCGGCGGCGCGAGGAGTGCGGTGTTGTCGAGCGCGAGCGCATCATCGGGCAAGGCGATCTCGACGACGCCGGTGCCCTCGGCGAGTTCGAACGAAAGGTGCGCGCGCGCGGCCGGTTCGAGGTCGATCGACTTCTTCGCGATCACGCGACCGGCGCTCGACGCGCGCACCTCGATGTGTTGCGGCGACGGAGCGAAGCTCGTCACGCTGACGAACACGCGCTCGATCTCTTTGCCTTGCGCATCGAATTCACGGCTGCGCGCCGCGTGCGTCAACGCGAGATTCGCGGCCGGCGCGCCGACGGAGATCAGCTCGACGGACGCGGGCCAAGCCTCGGGCTCGTAGTGATCGGTGACGAGCAGCACCTTGCCGCCGCCGGCGAATTCGAGCGCGAGCGCAACGGCCGGCTGCAGATCGTGGCGCGCCGCGAGTGCTCGCCACTCGGCTACGCGTTCGAGCGCCTCGCTCGTGAATGCAGCCGGCCCCGCGACGAGCGCCGGACGCGGCCCGCTGCGCACGATGGTCACGCGCGATCCGCGACCGAGCGCGTCGACGCGTTGCTCGACGACTTCACGTGCGCGTGCGCTCGTCGCCTTGCCGTCGACCAGCGCTTCCATCGAGGCCGACGAATCGAGCACGACGACCAAGTGCTCCGCGCGTCCTGGGGCGCACGCCGCGCGCGGGCCTGCGAAGGCGAGCGCGAGGAACAAGGCGGCGAGCACCTCGCACCAAAACGAAGTGCTGTTGATCAAGCGCTCGCGTTTGCGTCCCGCCAAAGGCACGCGATCGTCGACACGCCACAGGAACAGACCGCTGACCGCGCGCGGCGCAAAACGCCGGCGGTACAAGTGCAGCGCCACCACGCCGGGCACGGCGAGCAGCGCGATCAAGCCGAGCGGATGTAGGAACACGCGTTGAGAGGTGCGGCTGGACCTGGACCGCAGCTAGGCATTGCGCTCCGGTGGGAAGATACACACGACACAGCGGATGCAATCACAGCGGAGCGGCGTGTCGCCTTGAGACGCGCACACCACCTACCTTATTTCCGCCGGGCTGAACGCAAGCAGCACGCTGATCTTGTTCGTCTGCTGCTTGCTCAACGATCCGGAGTCGATCGCGGTGCGAAGCAACGTCTGCCTCTCGTACTCGCTCTTGCCGTCGAACTTTCGCGACACGACCAGCACGCGAACGTTTCCCTTGTAGCCATCCGAAACATCCACCGTGTCATTGGGGAAAGCCACGCGGAGAGCACTCTCCAGTTTGTGCTTGAGGTCGATAGGTCCCTTCGGGGCAGCTCGCTTGCGTGTGACCTTCTTCAGTCGCTTTGTCTTGCCGTTCATACGTTTGCTCCAAGCCATTGCCAGACGACTTCGATCGCGTCGAGAAACTCATGTGCCTGGTCCTTCGGTGGGTTCTGCGAGTTGTACCGCCATTGCGGCGACCAACGACTCACCTGACCCTTGAATGCGGTTGATGCGTCACTCGCGAGCAGGCGGGACCAAGTGCCCTGGGGAAGCAAGTCACGCATCAGCGCTTCGAGTCCATGCGAGTACACCGCATCGTCGAAGAGTCCCCGCTTGTGTCGCAACTCATCGAGCGTCGAACACCCGAAGCACTCCATCGCGATAGCCTTGATCCTGCATTCGATCGCGTAGCCCGCGAGGTACATGGCGCCGCGCGTGTGCAGTTCTCCGTCCTCCACAAGCTCCGTGGCATCTGCTTTGCGATGGATCGCAGCCTTCCACTGCTCAGTCCTTCCTGCGTACTGCTTCAGCATGTATGCCCTGTCGCCGTCTGCGGGTCGGAGTCTATCAGCGGCTGTTTGCCGACTACGCGTCGACGCTCGATGCTCCACTCGCGGTCACCGCATTTTGGACGAAGCGCTCCGAACTTCTTCGACGCTGGGTCCATGGACATACCTCCCGGCGTTTGCGCGTGAAGTTCCACGGCGCGCGCGGCGACGGAGCGCGCTCCGGTCTTGGTACGGAAGCGTCGAGCGCCTAACCTCTCGGGCCGCATCGTGACGGTGACGACTTTGGCGCAACCCCTGCTGACGATTGGACGCGAGCGGCTGCTCGAGCTCGACCTCGCGCTGACGCGCGAATGGCTCGAGACCGACGGCGTCGGCGGCTACGCCTCGTCGACGGTGCTCGGTTGTGCAACGCGCCGCTACCACGGCTTGCTCGTAGCGCCGTTTGCGGGCACGGAGAAGCGCCACGTGTTCGTCACGCGCTTCGAGGAGAGCGTGCACAGCGTGTCCGAGGCGCCGCTCGGCGGTTCGCGCGAGCCGGCCTTCGACCTGTCGATGGCGCGCTACAAGGGCACTTGGTTTCCGCAAGGCCATCGCTGGCTCGAGAGCTTCGAGCTCGTGCCCTATCCGTCGTTTCGCTACCGCATCGGCGACGCGCTGATCACGCGCCAAATCCTGATGGTCAAGGGCGCGCCGACCGTGCTCGTGCGCTACGCCTACGACGGCGGCGGTGAAGACGAGATCGAGCTGCGTGCGCGGCCGTTGCTCGCCTATCGCGAAGCCGACGCGCTGACGCGCGAAAACGTCGATCTCGCGCCGGAAGTGCGCTATCGCGACGCGGCCAAGCGCTCGATTCGCGTCAAGCCCTACAGCGCTCTGCCCGAACTCGCGCTGCAGCTCGATGCGCGCGACGGCGGCTTCGACGCCGATCCTGTTTGGTACCGCGGCATCGAATACAAGCTCGATCTCGAGCGCGGCTACGACGCGCACGAGGACAACTTCAGCCCGGGACAGTTCCGTGTGCGCCTCGCTCCAGGCGAGCAGGCCTTCGTGTGCGCGACACTGCACGAGGCGCCGCTCGATCTGAAACAACTCTGGGACGTGCAGGCCGCACAACGCGTTGCGCGTGTGCCGCGCTGCGCGAGCGCCGCGCGCGCTCAACTCGAAGTGGGCGCCGACGATTTCCTGTACCGCACACCCCATGGCCGCCTGGGTGTGATCGCGGGCTTTCCGTGGTTTCTCGAATGGGGTCGCGACACCTATCTGTCGCTTCCGGGTCTGTTGCTCGCGCGCGAGCGCGTCGCCGAGTGCGGTGAAGCACTCGTCGGTGCGACGGCCTTCTTGAAGGACGGTTTGCTGCCCAACATCTTCGGCGCGAGTGCTGCGTCGAGTCACTACGGCTCGGTCGACGCAGCCTTGTGGTTCGCGCGCGCCGTGCGTTTGTACGAGCAAGCCGGCGGCGATTCGGCGTTGATCGCGCGACGCTTGCGACCCGCGCTGGTCGAGATCGCCGAGTGGTACGCGCGCGGCACGGCGCTCGGCATCGCGGCCGATGAAGGCGGCTTGATCCGCGCCGGCGGCGAGCGCTTGAACGCGACTTGGATGGACGCGATGACGTCGGCGGGTCCCGTGACGCCGCGACACGGTTGCGCAGTCGAGATCAACGCGCTGTGGTGCTTTCTCCTCGCCTACCTCGAGGAACTCGCCGGTCGCGCCGGCGATTCGCGCGACGCCGCGCGTTGGCGCGCCGCGAAGGTGCGTGCTCAAGCGACGTTTCTCGCGCGTTTTTGGCTCGCCGGCCCGCGCTACTTGGCCGACGTGTGGAACGAAGGCGTCGTCGACCTACGCGTGCGGCCGAACATGGTCATCGCTGCCGCGCTCGAGTTCTCGCCGCTGTCTTCGACGCAACGCGCCGACGTCGTGCACCGCGCCGAACTCGAATTGCTGACGCCGCGCGGACTGCGCACGTTGACGCCGCACGATCCCGAGTACCGCGGTCGCTACGCGGGGACGCCGCACGAACGCGACAGCGCCTACCACCAAGGCACGGTGTGGCCGTGGTTGCTCGGTTTCTATTGCGAAGCTGCGCTGCGCGCGAACGGCACGAGCGCCGTGCCGCAGCTCGTCAAGTTGCTCGACGGACTCGACGCCGAAACGGCGAGCCACGGGCTCAATCACATCAGCGAGGTCTACGACGGTGATCCGCCGCACCGGCCGGGCGGATGCTTCGCGCAAGCGTGGAGCACGGCGGAATTGCTGCGCGCGCGGCGCATGGTCGAAGAAGCGAGCGCATCGTGAAGGTGTTGATGTTGGGTTGGGAGTACCCGCCGCACATCACCGGCGGATTGGCAACTGCCTGCGCGGGCTTGTGCGAAGGCCTCGCGCACGCCGGCGCCGAAGTCACCTTCGTCGTGCCGCGCGCCTTCGGCGACGAGGATCAGCGCTTCGCGCGCGTGCTCGGCTGCAACGACATCGAAGTCGAGCAGGAAGTCGTCGAGGAGGAGCTCGTCGCGGTCGAACGCAGCGTGCCCGGCGGTGCGTTCGAAGGTGCGCGCGTCGCCGAACACCGCGCGGCTCCTCGCGCGAGTTTCGTGCGTCCCCTCGAACGCGCGCTCGCGCCGTCGTCCTATGCGACGCCCGCGGAATACGCGCGCTGGCTCGCGAGCATCACGGAGAAGCGCGACGCAACGCCGGAGGAAGCTGAATTCGTCGAGGAATTGCGCGCAGAACTGGTCACGCTCGCGCCCCGCACCGAGCGCGTGCTCGAGCGCGTCGAACGGCGCCGCAGAGCGAAACGCACACTGCACTTCAGCGGCTTCTACGGCCCCGATTTGTTCGCTGAGGTCGCGCGTTACGCCCTGTGCGTCGCCGAGCTCGCCGCGCGCGAGAGCTTCGACATCGTTCACGCCCACGACTGGATGACCTATCCCGCCGGCGCGGTCGCGGCGCGCGCGCTAGGCAAACCGCTCGTCGCGCACATGCACGCTTGCGAGTACGACCGCAGCGGCGAACACCCCGACGAACGCATCCGTGCGATCGAGCAGAGCGGTTTCGACGCCGCCGCGCGCATCGTGTGCGTCAGTCACTACACGGCCGGCGTGCTGCGCCGGCGCTACCGGGTCGACGAGAGCAAGCTGCGCGTCGTGCACAACGCGGTCACGCGCAAGGAACAGGCGGAGCGTTTGGACGGCGCCAAGCTCGTGCGCGAACCGATCGTGCTGTTCCTCGGCCGCGTCACGTTCCAAAAGGGCCCCGACTACTTTCTCGAAGCTGCGCAGCGCGTCGTCGCCGTCGAGCCGCGCGTCAAGTTCGTGATGGTCGGCTCGGGCGACATGCTGCCCAGGATGATCGAACGCGCCGCGCGCATGGGCCTCGCGCGACACGTGCACTTCACCGGCTTTCTCAAAGGCGACGACGTCGAGCGCATTTACTCGATGGCCGACATCTACGTGATGCCTTCGGTCAGCGAGCCCTTCGGCATTTCGCCGCTCGAAGCGCTCGCGCTCGACGTGCCGGTGATCGTTTCACGCCAAAGCGGCGTCAGCGAAGTGCTGCGCAACGCGCTCAAAGTCGATTTTTGGGACGTGCAAGAGATCGCCAACAAGATCCTCGCGCTGCTGCGCCGCCCGGCGCTTCGCGAACACCTCGTCGACTCCGGCCGCGAAGAACTGCGCGCGATGAGCTGGGACGAGCGCGCGCGCACGTTGCGCGATGTGTACGCGGAAGTTCTGCGCTGAGGCCCGCCGCGTCGAACGCGGTTGAACTCGCCGGATGAGGCGTCGGCTCGGCGAGCGCGCCTGCGCTGAGCACCGTCACGTGCGCAGTGCGAGCCGCTCGGCGCGCCCGAACCACCGTCGAGCGGCGGGCCTGCACCAGCACAACAACCTACTGCTCTATGACTTGCGTCGCCGCGTGCAATTTGAACATGCGTCGTTCACACTGCTCAGCCTGCGTCCATGATCCCGCGCAACCTGATCCGAATCGTGCACGAGCGCAGCCTTCAGCTGCCGATCGTGACGGTCACCGGTCCGCGCCAGAGCGGCAAGACCACCCTCTGTCGCGTGGCCTTCCCCGACAAGCCCTACGTCTCGCTCGAGACGCCCGACGTGCGCGAGGAAGCGACGCGCGACCCCCGCAGCTTCCTCGCGCGCTTCCCCAACGGCGCGATCCTGGACGAGGTGCAGCGCGTGCCGGAGATCGCGTCCTATCTCCAGGAAATCGTCGATGCGCGCGGACGAAACGGCGAATGGGTGCTGACCGGCTCGCAGCACTTCGCGCTCGTCGAGAAGGTGACGCAGTCGCTCGCCGGTCGCACGGCGATGCTGCAGCTCTTGCCGCTCTCGTTCGAGGAGCTGCGCGCGAACTACCCGAGCGATGACGTGAACGCCCAGATCCTGCGCGGCGGTTACCCGCGACTCTACGACCAGGACATTCCGCCCTCGCCGTGGTTCGCGGACTACGTGATGAACTACGTCGAACGTGATGTCCGGCAGCTGCTGGCAATCGGCGACCTCGCAGCCTTCCACACATTCCTGCGGATGTGCGCCGGTCGCGTTGGTCAGGTGCTGAACCTCTCCGCGCTCGGTGCGGACTGCGGTGTCAGTCATGCGACGGCTAGGCGCTGGATGTCGGTGCTCGAAGCTAGCTATGTGGTCTTTCGTCTTCAGCCTCTGCACCGCAACGTGACAAAGCGCTTGACCAAGAGCCCGAAGCTCTACTTCTTCGACACCGGACTCGCGAGCCACTTGCTCGGGCTACGCGGACGCGAGGATCTCGCGTTCCATCCGCTGCGCGGCGCCCTGTTCGAGAAC
>CAYHRR010000090.1:0-10690 GCA_964358875.1 uncultured Planctomycetaceae bacterium
CGGGAGTGGTTCGGCGCCCGCAAGCTGAACTTCAAATCGGCGCGGGTGTCATTCTACCATTAGTGCAGGCGTGGTTTTTTCAGGAAGTCGTTGCGGTCGGCGGAGCGGATCTGGATCTGCGACGACGCGCCGCGGCGCGCAGCACTCCACCAATGGGCGCGCGACGTCGCGCGCAACCTGCGACCGGCGATCCCGGCGGAACGCGAGTCGACAACCGACGAACGCTGTCCGCTGTGCAAGCGCGCGTCGAAGGCGGTGCACGCATGAGCCGCGCACTCAATCGCCTGCTCAAGCTCGGTCTGCACACCAACGACGGCGGCGCGAAGGCGGCGCTGTTCCTCGACAAAGCGACGACCGGTAAGACCTGGAAGCGCCAGCTGTTCACGGGATACGCGCGCGAGCTCGTCGTGTCCGTGCGTCAACCGATGCGCAAGCTGGTGTTCGAACAGTGCGCGTTCGTCGGTCGGCCGACGCCTGCCGGCGAAGGCAAGGTCAAGTGGGGCGCGCGACTCTACGACGCTCAAGACGTGCGCTTCATCGACTGCGTGTTCGAGGACCTCCCGCTTGAGCACGGCGCGTACATCAACGCCGCCGGCGACGTCACGTTCGAGGGCTGCACGTTCGAGAACATCGGCGCGCAAGCTGTGCAGACCGCGTTTCGCGCGAGCGAGACGAGCAACCCCGCGTGGGCACACGCTCCTGGTGTGATTCGCGTCACGGATTGCGTTGTGAACAACTGCGGCCAAGCGAGCGGCGCGGGCCGCGCCGGCTTCGCGCTGTCGTTCAAGTCCAGCGGCCAAGCCGTCGTCGTGCGTGGCGTCAAGCTGACGTCGCACCAACCGACGTTCCGCGCACACGGCGGCGATTGGAACTCGTACGGCGCGATTTGCGCAGAGGACGTGCGGAGCCTCGAAGTCGAGCGCTGCGTCGTCGACTACGTGAATCCCGACCGGCCTGCGATCCAAGCTGCGCGCGTGCCGATAGTGGTCGTCGAAGCCGCCGCACTCCACCACGCCGCGCGCATCAAGCTAGAGGACTGTGGCGGCTTCAGAATTGCGAAGGTCCGTGGCATCGGACCGCTAATCGTCGATGGCGCGAACTTCGGCACCGTGGCGCAAGGCGGTTCTGTATGAGCCTCCTTGCCATCGCGGCGCTGTCCTGCGTCGTCATCTTGACCGTGCTCGTGCTCGTCGCCATCTCGCGCACGCCGACCGACGACGCGGCCGAGCTGCGCGAGGTCTACGCGCAGACCGAGCCGCCGCCCGTCGAACAACCGTCGACGCACGTTCTCTGCGCGCAGTGCAATCGACCGTTCACGGCACGCGGCATCACGCGGCACATCAACAGCGCGCACCGCGCGGCGGTGTCGCCGTGACAGAGCAAGTCGTACCTGCGCCGCAGCTCGGAATGCTCGAGGCGATGTTGCCGACGATCAAACCGCTCCTCGTCGACAAGCTGCGCTCGGCGACCGACGACGAGCTCGACGCGATGGCGACGACGCTCGTGGAGATCGACGCGTGGGCGATGCGGCGCCTGGCCTTCGCCGTGCTCAAGCGCACGGTCGTTGCGATCGGTCACTTCGAGCCGCGTCGATTCCAGGCGTGGGCGCAGCTACCCGACGACGACCCACGGCGGCCCGACCACCAGAACGAGGGCTGGCTGAACGTCGACCAGGCGCCGCCGCCGATCTGAGCCGATGCGCTCAAAGCCGACCGACAACGCCGCGCGCGCGCAGGGCACTCCGCCCGGCGCGCGCGCCGCCGTCCCTCACCCCGTCAAAGCCGCGAAGCGGTCCGAGCAACGGCCTGCGCGTCCAGCGGCGCGCGCAGCGCGCGGCGCCGCGCCTGCGCTCTCCTACGGCGACGCGATCGACCTCGGCGTCGTGCTGAACGTTTTGCGTCGCGAGCGCGCTGAGATGCGCGGCGAACGCGCCGACCTCGATCGCCGCGAACGCAGTCTCGATCGCGCCATCGAGCTGGCGCTCGTGCTCGAGACCAAGATCAAGCTCGGTTTCCCGCCGACCGGCGTGCTCGCCGACTTCGTGGCGCAGGACGAACTCGCGCGCCAGGCGCGCCAACTGCCGCCCTGCGAGCCTATGGAGCCGAGCGAGCTCGAAGCCACGGTGCGCCGCCAGGGCCTTGGCTGTCTGCGCGTGCTGCGCGCGCAGGGCGCCCTGCCGCCGGCACCCAAGCGCAAGCCCGGAGCGAGCGCGTGACGTTCAGCGCGACCCTGGCGCCGTCTGCGACGTTCGACGCGTTCCCGTCGTTCGTGGGCAGTCCGCGCGCCGCGCGCGGGCCTTGTCAGAACAAGAACAACTCACCGCGCCCCTCCGGTGCCGCCGAGCCGACCGGTCCGAAGATCACCCTCGCCGAGTCCGAATTCATGCGCAACGCCCCCCGCTCGGTGTGGGCCTGCATGTTCGGAGACTGGTCGTTCCTAACGGTTCACAAACAGACCGGCGCTCGGGAGGTCCGACCCTTCCGGTGCAAGTCCTGGCGCTGCCCGAACTGCCGCAACAAGGTCGCGGCAGGGGACTTCGTGCGGATGCTCGAGTCGTTCCGCTCGCGCAAGAGCTGGGACGACTGCATCCTGCTCACGCTGACCTTCAACCCCGGCCGCACTGGCAAGTGGGAGGCCTACTCCGACGCTTGCCGGGCCTTCCAGAAGCTCCGGCAACGGCTTGCGCGCTGGTACGGCTCGAAAACGGCACCGGCGTCGATCCGCTACGTTGCTGTGTGGGAACAGCACCAAAGCGGCTATCCGCACGCGCACATCGCCATCGACTGCGCCGAGCTCGCGTTCGACGTGCGCAGCCGTGGGCAGTCCGGGTGGCTTTGGTACGACGCACCGGACGGTCGCAAGATGCGTACGCCCAAGTGGGCCTGGAAGCGCCAGGTCCTCGACGAGCTCGCCGTGGCCTGCGGCTTCGGCGTCGTGTCCGACGTGCAATTCCCGCGTCGCGACGAGGGCGGCGTCGCCGGCTACTTCCTCAAGATGAGCGCCGAGCTCGTCGGCATGTTCGATCAGACGCCGAGTGAAGCCCCGCGCGGCTTCCGCCGCCTGCGCGCATCGCAGCGCACGCTGCCGCCGCGGCATCGCTCTACCGGCGAGTTCGACGGCGCGCTCGTCCAGGACTCGACCGAACGCCTAAACCGCTTCCTAGAGCGCTGGGAAGCCGATGGCGCGACTGCTGGAAGCGTCGTGGCAGAGCAACGCCGCGCGAGTTTGTGCGCTCGCCTGCGATTGAGTCGACGCCTGCATTCGGGCGCGTCGCCGGTCGCGCGAGTGCAAGCGCGTGAGCGTCTGGACAAGTGGCGCGTCGAGCATCCGCCGCCGTCCGACCTTGACCCGTTCCCGCTGCTGCTCGAAGCGGACCCCGAAACCCTCGAAAGGCTCTCAAAATGACCGCCGTGCATCCCTCCGTGCCCTGCCCCCACTGCGCCAAGCTGTTCCAGCGTCGTGGCCTGGCCTTTCACGCCAAACAGTGCAAGGGAAACCAGGTCGCCGCACCCGCAGCGACCGTTCCGGCCGCGAAGGTCGCGCCGAGCGCCCCGCCGAAGGCGGCGCCGAGCGCTCCGGTCATGTCGCGCTATCCCGTGGGCTCGCGTGCACACCGCGAATGGCTCGCGCGCCAGGTGAAGCCGTGATCGGCTCGGAGGCCACGCCGCCCGTCGGCACTGAGACGCAGGGCGACGCGTTGCAACCCGTCGGGCTTCAAGCTGCAGCTGCGATGCTCGAAGCGGGAGGCGGCGAGCTCGGAGCGCCGGCGCCGGAGAAACCGCCGATCGACTACGTCGGCATCGCGACCACGACGGCGCGTGCGTTGTTCGGCGCGCTCGGAACCGCCGTGCCCGAGTTCAAGATGGGCGAGCCGGAGTACGTCGCACTCGGCAACGCTTGGGGGCCAGTGCTGCAGGAGAAGATGCCGAACATGACGCCTACGACGATGGCGGTCATCGTCACTTGCGGCGTCGTCGGTCCGCGTGTCGGCGCTTACGTTGTGCGACGTTCTGCCGACAAGAAAGCGGCCGCAAAAGCTCCTGCTCGAGCAGAGCCCGAAGCGGCGTGAAAGCGCGCGCTTCCGATCGCGTGCTCGTGCTCGGCGACTCGGGCTTTGGCAAGAGCTACCACGTCAAGGGCCTGGTGAACGCGCTCGGCTCCGAGAAGCCGATCATCGTGTGGGACCCAACGTGCGAATGGGCCGGATCGAGTGCCGAGCGCGGCCTGCGCGGCGCGCGCGTGTTTCACAGTGTCGAGTCGCTGTGCACGGCGCTGCGCACGCAGACGCTTTCGCGCATCGTGCTGCAGTGCGGCGTCACGGCCGAGGAAGAGTTCGCGAAGCTGTGCTCGCTCGTTTTTGCCGCTGGCGACTGCGTTTTCGTCGTCGACGAGGCGCACAACCATTGCCGCGCCGGGCAGTGCCCGAAGGCCATGCTCGCGATTGTGCGCATGAGCCGACACCGCCGCATCGACCTGTTCGTGATCTCGCAGCGGCCGTACACGCTCGCGCCCGATCTGCGCGCGCAGGTCAACCGCACGTTGCTGTTTCACTTGAGCGGCGAGAGTGACACGACCTGGTGCGACAAGGAACGCGGTCGAGGCATGGGCGAGCGCGTGTATGCGCTCAAGCCGCGCGAGTGGATCGACTACCCGAGCATGAAGACCAACGCGAAGCCGACGCAACGCTTGACGCGCTAAGCGCTTAGGACGACGTTGCGACTCTCGTCGGTTTCCGCTTGACGGTAAGCACTTACCGCGCTCCATGCTCCGCGCTCACCCATCGGACACCACGAAACCGCCATGAAGTACCTGACGCCCGCGCTTTACGCATTCGGATTTCTCGCCGCAAACCAAGTCCTCGAAGACTTGTCGCGCGCCGGAACCATCCCCGTCATCGCCTGGTACGACGTGACGACGGTGCTGCTCGCCCTGATCGTCCTCTTCTACGTCAGCTGATCGCACGAGGCCTCACATGAACCTGACCACGCTCTTGATCGTCATCGCCGCGTTCGCACTCTGGACCGCGTTCAACGTCGGTCAGTACATCCCGAACCTCGCGGCGAAGGCCTGAGCACGTGCTCGCGATTTCGAATGCCGCGAACAGTCGCACGTTGATCGCCACGGCGATCCTCGGCGCGCTGTGGGCTGTCGCAAATCGATGCGGCGTCGAGATCCCCTGGGAACTCTGCGCGACCGGCATCGCGGCCATTGGCGCGAAGGAAACTGCGCGGCGCTTCGCCGAACGCAAGGTTTGACCATGCCGAGCATCGTCGTTCACGTCGACGTTCCCGACGCCGCTGCGACGCTGATCGCGGCGACGCGCGTCGACGACAACCTTGCGCGCGCCGTCGAGGCCTGGTGGCGCGAAAACTTCGAGGCCTACCTCGCCACGCTCCGCTGATCCCATGCGCGCTTCGCTGATCCTCGACTTGAACGACGCCGACGCGGCTTTGCTGCGCGACACGTTCATCGTCGACGCCGCGGCGCAGCTGCTCACCGGAGATCGTGCGGTCGTCGAGTACGCCGTCGCCGAGTCGACCGAGATCGCGATCGAGAACGGATACGACGCCATCGAAGCCGGTTTCGCGTTCGGCATGGCGACGGTCGATCCGGTGTCGCGTCCCGCTGCTGGCGGCGGGTCGATCACCATCACGATCGAAAACCTTCAATTCTACGAGGTCCTGACGGTTGCGATTGACGGCAACGAATGCACCGACGTTGTGCAAACCGGCAACGACGTCACCTGCACCGTCCCCGCTCACGCCGCCGCTGCTGGCCTCGACATCGTGATCACTTTCGCTTTCGGCAACGCCCTCACCAACCCCGCGGCGTTCGAGTACGTCTGAGAAAAGACCCATGGCAAAAACCCTCCGCAAGTGCTCCGGCGAATCGACCTACGCGGCCAACAGCTCGATCGGCTTCAAGCTCGACAGCTACGCGTTCGACACGCTCACGCTCGCCGTCGACGGCTCGTTCACGAGCGCCGGCGCGACCGGCACGCCCGCCGACCTCGCACCGTGCCCGCTGTTTGATCGCTTCACGATCGGCCAGAACGGTTCGCCGATGATCACGGCCGTCGAGCTCAAACAGCTGATGTTCCTCGCCGCGATCTTCCAGACGGCCATGCCGCCGCGCGTCGCGCAGACCACGACCTCGGGCGCATTCGCGGCCGAAATCTGCCTGCCCTTCGGCGCGATGATGCCGAACTGCGGCGTCGATGCGACCGGCGTCGACATCATGGTGCAGTCGAGCTGGCGTACCCACGCCGCGTACAACGACCCGGGTGCGAACGCCCTGTCGGCGATGAGCGCCAAGCTCAACGCGTACGTGCAAACCGTCGAGCGCGTGCCGAACAACGGCTTCGTCAAGCCGAAAATCTGGCAGATCGACCAAGACCTGAGCGTCGCCAACTCCGCGCTGCCGACCAAGATCGACATCGACGACGCGCTCGACGTGCCGTTCATCATCCTGAGCGCCGAAGATGCGTCGAGTCTCGCCACGGCGACGGACAAGTACCGCGCCGTCGACGGCCTGGTGCGCAACGTCACAGTCACGCTGAAAGAGCCGAACACGGAACCGCAGGTCATCTGCGACAACGTGAGCTGGCAACAGCTGCGCAGCGACACGCTGCGCTACGGCAAGCTGACGGCGGCCGACGAGACGGCCACCGCTGGCCGCGTGATCGTGCCGTTCCTCGAAAAGCGCCAAGGCATCAACCTGCCGATCCGCATCTCGCCGAAGTCGACCATCACCGTGACGATCGATTCCGTGTCGACGTGCTCGGAGCGCTACACGAGCGTGACGCCCGCGAGCGGCGACAAGCTCAAGATCGTGATCGTCGGCTTCACGCCGCGTCCGCAGGATGCCGGTGAAGGCGGCGCGACCGAGCTCGCCGCGTCCAGCGTCGCCGCGCGCGGCGGCTTCCAACGTCGTCGCGGCTAAGCCGCAAAGGCCTTCGCATGTCCTGGTTCGACTCCACGGCCGGTTTCCTCGGGCAAGTCGGCGGCTTCGCCGACGACGTGCTCGACATCGCGAACACGGTCAACGCGCTTTCGAACAGCGGCAAGCCGCCCAAGAAGGTCGCCGCGCCCGCTCTCACGTCCAACGCCCAGTCCACCTCCAACGGAAACACCGGCATGTCGAACACGACCATCATGCTCCTGATCGCAGCCGCGGCCGCGCTCTGGTTCTTCTTCTTCCGCAAGTGAGAGGGCGCGCGTTGCGCGCTGATTCATGAGCTCGCAACAAGTGAAAGCCGTCGTCTCGAACGTAGCTGCTGACTACGTGATGAGCACGGCCGTGCCGATGTTCGCGGTCGTTGCGGTGTTCAAGCTGCTCGGGCCGCAGTTCCGCAAGCTGTTCGGCACAGAGAAGCGGCCTGCGATCGTGAAGTACGATCCGCAGCTGAAGCTCGCGCTGCTCGCGCAAGCGAACATCGAGCGCGCCGAGCTGCGCGGCCTCGATCGCCCCAACCGCTTCGACGCGGAAAAGTCGATGAGCGACGATCACCTCCGGCAAGTGCCGAGCGGTCGTCGCTTGCTCTCGTACTACGACTCGCTTGAGGCCACCAACGCGGCCTTCGCGCGCTGGATCAAGTCGAAGGACGACGGCGACGCGCTTGAGCTCGCGCGCGAGCTGAACACGTACCACGCCCAAGGCTTCACGATGCCCGCGGCGCTGCGCACGATGTTCGCCGACGCAACGAGCGCGGTCGCAGAGGCACCGGCCGACACGCCGCGCCTATCCGGCAACGCGGCGAGCACCATCGAGCCGGAGCCGAGCTCGGGCACGCGCGTCAGTCCCGCGCGCCCATCGTCGGGGATCGGCTCCGGCTCGAAGGCGCTCGCGATCACGTCCAACTTCGCGGCGAATTCGAGCACCGCGAGCAACGCCGGCGCGAGCTCGACGCCGCTACTTCTTCTGCTGCTCGTCGGCGCGGCGCTTTTGTTCTTTGCGCTCCGCTAGCTCCTGCCCGAGCAACAATCCGCCCACGAACCCGCAGACCAAGATCCCGACCAAAACCCAAGGCATCGTTTCAACGAACTGCATCAGTCGGCCTCGCGTAAATTCGCTCATGTCGTCCTCGCTCGTGTCTGAACTCGATCCCGCCGCGCCGCTCGCCATTGGCGACGTCGTGGACGTGCGAATCGTACGTCGAACGGTCATTCCGAGCATCGTCGACCCAAACCGGCAAGCCTGGAACGGTGCCGAGGCTTTCGTCGAGGACATGTTGGCGCGCGGCGTTCGAGTCGGCATTCGCGGCGTCGAAGGCTTTTGGGTGTCGACGTTCGACTACAGCTGCGAACTCAAGTTCATCGTGCACGGATTCGTCGACCCCAAACTCGTCGTTCTAGAAGCGGGTCAAGCGAAGCTCATTGCTGCCGTTGCAGCCACGTTGCTCGGACTCCTGCTAGTGGGCTGGTCGATGCAGAGCGGCGCGACGATCACGCACAACGTGACGGAGGCTTTGGCCGAGCTGAACAAGCCTGGTGCGGCAGCTGACACCATCCAATTTGTCGCGCTCGCCGCGGTCATCGGCCTCGTCATCTTTTTCGTCGTTCGAAAGGCTTGAGCATGAACACTCCTGGCTGGGTCCGCGTCGAATGTCAACTGCCCGGTGTGAGCACGCCGCTGCTCACTCCCGCGCCGAGTCCGTTCGACTTCGGCGTGAGCGGCTACGCGCTGAAATTCATCAGCGGCGCGCAGTTCGTCGACCAAGCGATCTTCACCAAGGAATCGGCCGAGTCGAGCATGAGCCATGCGCACGACTTCTACGACGGCCGCGTGATCGCGTGCCCGGACGGCTTCAAGAAGTTCGCGCTGCGAGCTCGCGCCGACAACCCCATCGGCGTGAATCAAGCGCGCGTCGTCGTCGAGGTCCTGCAAGTGCCGGCTGTGCTGCTCGTCGAGAGCTCCGGCCTCGAAGGCCAGACCGCGCTGCGCATTCTGCCGACCGATCTGATTTCGGCCGGTCGACTGCATCCGCTGACCGGCGAATCGGTGCACGTCTCGATTCCTGCAGGAGTGTGCGCGCGCGTCGCGTCGCTCGTCGGCGACGACCTGTTCGACGATCGCGGCGACATGCCGACCAACAAGTACCGCTCGCGTTGCGCAGGTGGCGAGCGCGGCATCTGGTTCCCGAGCAAGTCGCTGTTCCTGCACGGCTTCCTCTGCACGAATCAGGCTTGGGATGTCACGGTCTGGTACGTCGCGCTGCACATCGACTCGACCGGCAACCGCTTGCGCCTGCCGTTCCACAAGATGCTCGCGGCCTCCTGGACGGCGCTCACGCCGCCTGCCGAAATCGGCTACTACACCCCCGGCGCATCGGTGCACGACAGTGTGCTGCATCTCACGATCGCCGGCACGGCATCGCAGGTCGGCATTCCGATTCCCGCCAACGGCATCGAAATTTGGGTGCAGAACAACGAGCTCGGAGCGGTCTCGATCACCGGCTGCATCGCAGCGCGAGGCCAGTGATGAAGCGCGGCGAATTCTGGCTCGGCGTCGTCGCACTCGCTCTGTCGATGTTCTCGGCCGTCGCCATCGCGTCGACGCGACTCGCTGCAGTCGAGGTCAAAGTCGAGACGGTGTCGCAGTCGCTAGACGTTGTGCGCCAAGATGTTCGGGAGCTGCGCTCGATTTCGCTGCGCTGAGGGCTTGACGCGTCAAGCCCCACTTGCACTGAATCAACGCGTCGAAGTTAGGGACTCGCAAGGTTCCTGGGGGCGGCCCCGGTTCCTGAGCTGTGGTCGCCCCTTCTACCTTTCGAAACTCTGAGCCTCGACGCCACACGGCGCTCGGGCTAGCTGGGATGGCGGTTCCGCCCATGCAAGATGCGCGAGACCGTGTATTATCGGAAGTCGCACGTCGCGCCTTCGGTCCTGGCCAGCGCAAGCGCCAAGACCCAAGAAACCTTGCGACATGTTCGACAACCCCGACTTCGAAACTCTCCTCGCTGAATCACGCGCGGCGCTGACCACGCACGCTGAAAATCAAGCCGCGCTGCGCACGCACTCGGCCGCCAACGCGCAGAGCCTCGCCAAGATCGCCGATGCCGCTGAGCACGTCGGCGTGCTCGCGAAGAACGTCAACACGTTGATTGGCGGCGTGATGCCGATCCTGCTCTCGAAGCTCGCGGCTGAGGCATTGAAGGGAGCGCCGAAGGCGTGAACTTCAACCAAGTCCTGCTCGGCGGCAATCTCACGCGCAAACCCGAAGTGCGCGTCGCGAAGTCCGGCACTGCCGTCGTGAAGACCGGCGTCGCCGTCAATCGCAAGTGGAAGGACGATGCCGACAAAGTGCACGAGGAAGTCGTGTTCGTCGACGTCACGATCTTCGGCAAGCGCGGCGAGGCCTTCGCCAAGTACCACGACGTCGGCTCGCCGGCGTTCTTCTCCGGCCGCCTGGTGCTCGACGCCTGGCTCGACAAGGAGACGCAGGAAAAACGCACCAAGCTGTGCGTGATCGCCGACGAGTGGCAGTTCTGCGGCGAGAAGCGCGCCAAGGACGGCGACGACTTCGGCCCCGCGGTCGCGCCGATCGGCGTCGACGGCGCATTCGAGGGCTCGATGCGATGAACGCACTCGACACCATCGAAGACGCGCAGCGGCGCGCAGCACTCGACCAATTGGCGCGCGACGTCGCGCGCAACCAGCGACCCGCGCTCCCCGCCGAACGCGAGTCGACA
>CAYHRR010000091.1:0-10689 GCA_964358875.1 uncultured Planctomycetaceae bacterium
TGGAACGCGAGCGCGGACAGCGCGATCAATGCAGTGAGCACGGCGCGATTGCTGGCAGACCGTGCGCGCCGCGTCCACTTGCGCGCGGCGCGACGTGCGCGATCCGGACAGCGCGCGCGGAAAGTCCGCAGCGCGTCGCAACTCGCGCCTTGGATGACGCGCGCGGCTACGTACAATCGCCGCGCGCCGCAGCGGCATTTCGTCGCGCGGCACAGCATCGGTCGGAGACGGGGGTCGAGATGTCCAACCGCACAGGCGCGACCGGCGACGGCGCGCGCAGCAATGCGCTTTCACGTCGGGCGTTTTTCCACGGCGCAGGCGTCGTCGCCGCAGCGGGCATGATCGGCGAAGCGGCGGCTGCGGCCGGCGCGCGATCGGCCGCCGAGCCGGTGCGCTTCGCCGGCGAAGTCGAGATCGAACTGTCGATCAACGGCGCGCTGCAGAAGCTCAAGGTCGAGCCGCGCACGACGTTGCTCAACGCGTTGCGCAATCACTGTCAGCCGCCCTTGACCGGCACGAAGCTCGTCTGCGACCGCGGTTCCTGCGGTGCGTGCACGGTGCATCTCGACGGCAAGCCCGTGTACTCGTGCATGACGCTCGCAGTCGACGCGGTCGGCCGGCGCATCACGACCATCGAAGGCCTGTCGAAGCCCGGCGAACTCAACGAAGTGCAACGCGCGTTCTGCGAGCACGACGCGGCGATGTGCGGCTTCTGTACGCCCGGATTCGTGATGTCGCTCAGCGCTTGCCTCGACGCGAAACCCGCTTCGTCGCTCGATGAAATCAAACACGCCGTCGCCGGCAACCTGTGTCGCTGCGGCACCTATCCGCATGTGTTCGAGGCGGCGCTGTCGGCCGGCCGCGCACACAACGCACGCAAGCAAGGAGCGAAGTGATGAACAGCTCCGTGCGTCAAGACGACAGCAAGCCGCCGCGCGCAGCCGCCGCCGGCAAGAAGTGGATCAAGGTCACCAAGGTCGTCGGCGGCATCGACACGACCGAGTGGGCCGAGGTCGACGATGTGGCCGGGCCGAGTTGGGGTCCGCGCGAGACGATGCGTTTGCTGCACCGCGACATTCCGCGCGTCGACGGCCCGGACAAAGTCACGGGCCGCGCCGTGTACACGCACGACGTGCGCGTGCCGGGCATGGTCTACGCGCTGGTGCTGCGCAGCGCGCATCCGGTCGCGAGCGTCAAACTCGACCTCGATGCGGCGAAGAAGATTCCGGGCGTCGTCGCCGCGATCCAACTCACTGAAGAGGTGCGCTGGCTCGGCTGTCCGATCGCCGCTGTCGCTGCGTTGACACCCGAGCTCGCCGAAGACGGTGTGCGTGCGATCGTCGCGACCTACACGCCCGGCGCGCACGCGCTGACGCCGACGCAAGCTCTCGCCGAAGGCGCGCCCTCGGTCGGCAAGAACGGCAACATCCGCGGTCCCGACAAGCGCGGCGAACTCGACCTGGTCGACAAGGCCTTCGCGGAGTGCGACGCCGTGATCGAAGGCACGTGGACCTTGCCTGTGCAGCACCACGCCTCGCTCGAAACGCACGGCTCGGTCGTCGACTACCGCGGCGGCGAGGAAGCGACGGTGTATTGCTCGACGCAGAACACCAGCGGCATTCCCGGCGGCGCGGCGCGCAAACTCGGCCTCAAGCCTGCGCAGGTCACCGGCGTCGTCGAACACATGGGCGGCGGCTTCGGCTCGAAGTTCGACCTCGGTCTCGAAGGCGACGCGGCCTGTCGACTGTCGAAGGAGCTGAAGCTTCCGGTGCACTTGCTGTTCGATCGCGCGAGCGAATTCCTCGCCGCCGGCAACCGCGCGGGCGGCGAGCACGTGATCAAGGCCGGCGCGAAGAAGTCCGGCGAATTGACGGCCTTCAGCGTGCGCTCGTCGCGCTACGGCGGCGTCGGCGCGGGCTCCAACCAGCCGCTGCCCTACATCTACGAGCCGCGTGCCATGTACAGCGAAGCGCGCAGCGTGCTCACGCACATGGACGGCAGTCGCGCGATGCGCGCTCCGGGCCACCCGCAGGCCTCGTTCGTGATGGAAGGCGTGATGGACGATCTCGCCTACGCGATCGGCATGGATCCGCTCGAGTTCCGCAAGCGCAACGTGCCCGACGGCAGTCGCGAGCTCTACGCGCGCCAACTCGACAAGTGCGCCGAGTTGATCGGTTGGAACCAGCACGCGCACCGCAGCGCGCCCGATCGCAGCGACGCCGAGCTCAAGACCGGCATCGGCTTCGCGCTCGCGACCTGGGGTGGCGGCGGCGGTCCGTCGTGCAAGGTCGAGGTGCGGATCGCGCCCGACGGTACGGTCGAAGTGTTGTCGGGCACGCAAGATCTCGGCACGGGCACGCGCACCTACTGCGCGACGATCGTCGCCGAGGAACTCGGGCTCGAGCTGCATCAAGTCCACGCGCGCATCGGGCGCTCGACCTACGGGCCTGCGAATGCGTCGGGCGGCAGCACCACCGCGGCTTCGCTCGCGCCGGCCGTGAAGCACGCTGCGTGGAACGCGAAGAACGCGGTGTTCGAAAAAGTCGGCGCGATCCTCGGTGTGCCCGTCGAACGCCTCGCGGTCGGCGGCAACTTGATCTTCGACAGCACGAACCCCGACACGTTCATCGGTTGGAAGGACGCGTGCGCGCTGTTCGGCCCGCAGGGTCACAGCGTGCAAGGCGAGTGGCAAGGTCACCTGGCCTCCGGCGGCGTCGGCGGCGCGCAGGCGGCGAAGGTGCAGATCGACACGTTGACCGGCGAGATCAAGGTGTTGCGCATGGTGTGCGTGCAGAACTGCGGCCTCGTGCTCAACGGCTTGACGGCGCGCAGCCAAGCCAACGGCGGCATGGTGCAAGCGCTGTCGTACGGCCTGTTCGAAGAGCGCGTGATCGAGCCCGATCTCGGGCTCGTGCTCAACGCGAACTTCGAGGACTACAAGATCGCGGGCGCGAAGGAGATCCCTGAGATGCTCGTCGTTTTCGAAGACGAAGATCTGCGCGGCGTGATCGGCATCGGCGAGCCGGTGGTGATTCCCGGCCACGGCGCGATCGCCAACGCGATTGCCAACGCGTGCGGCGTGCGGCTGCGCGAGATGCCGTTGACCTGCGACAAATTGCTCGACGCCCTGACGGCGCAGAAGAAGGGCTGACCGCGATGAAAGCATTCGAACTGCACAACCCTGCCACGCTCGCCGCTGCGCTCGAGCTGTTGCCGGCGCCGCGCGACACCAAGGCGCACGGCAAGATCAAGCTGCTCGCGGGCGGCCAAGATTTGTTGACGGAGATGAAGGAGCATCTCGTCGAGCCGGACGTGCTCGTCAACCTCAAGTCGATTCCGGGGCTCGACGCGCTCGACTTCACGCCCGACGGCAGCGTCACCATCGGTGCCTTGGTGCCGCTCTACGCGCTCGAAAGCGACATGCGCCTGCCGCGCGTCGTCGTCGAGGCCGCAGGCTCCGTCGCGTCGGTGCAGATCCGCAACCAAGGCACGCTCGGCGGCAACCTGTGCCAGCGTCCTCGCTGTTGGTACTACCGCCACGAACAAGCGCTGTGCATCAAGAAGGGCGGCTCGGAGTGCTTCGCCTACGGCGGGCTCAGCAAATACAACGCGATCCTCGGCGGTGGTCCGTCGTACATCGTGCATCCGAGCGATCTCGCGCCGGCGCTCGTCGCCTGCGGAGCCGAGGCGGTGATCGCGAGCAAGAAGGGCGAACGCAAGGTCGCGCTCGAGAGCTTCTTCACCTTGCCGAGCGAAGGCAGCGTGTTGCGCGAGAACGTTCTCGCGAGCGATGAAGTGCTCACGCACGTCCGTGTTCCGGCGCTGCCGGGCGCGGGTTGGCGCTCGACCTACCTCAAGTTCCGCGAGCGTTCGAGCTACGACTTCGCGCTCGCTTCGGTCGCGCTCGCGCTGCGCTTCGAAGGCGCGACGATCTGCGAAGCGCGGCTCGTGCTCGGCGGCGTCGCGCCGATTCCTTGGCGCTGCGAGAAAGCCGAGAAGGCGCTCGTCGGCAAGACGATCGACGCGGACGCGTGCAAGCTCGCGGGGGCGCTCGCACTCGAGGGCGCCGAACCGCTGAAGTACAACGGCTACAAGGTCGCGCTCGCGCAAGGTCTGATCACCAAGGCGCTGCGCAAACTCGTGAACGCGTAACAGGAGCGACCATGAACCAACCGACGAACACGGCCACCCCGGCGAAGCTGAACAGCCCGATCTGCGCCGAACTCCGCAGCAAGAAGTACTTCTTCCTGCAGCAGCCGCCGCAGGAGTCGCGCGACGTGCTCGACGCGTCGAACGATTGCTGGTGCTCGCGCACGTCCGATCGCATCGGGCCCGATCACTTCCCGGTGCACCCCGACGATTGCCGCGCCGCGCGCGAGTGCTTCCGTTCGCTGTTCACGCCGCCGGTGAGCTGACGCGCCATGAAAGCACTGCTCACGATCGGCATCGTCACTGCGGGAGTGCTCGGCATGCGGTGGTTCGGCATCCGCCCGTGCTGCGGCATGGAGTGCGCCGAGCCGGATGTCGCGCCGAGCGGGCGCTACGTCGAAGCGCGCACCGCAAGCGTGTTCGCCGGCGCGTGTCACTACGGGAGCGAACTCGTCACGGCCGGTCGCGAGGCCGTGCTCGTGTGGAAGTTCGAAGGCGGAACCGTCGACGGGACGTCGCTCGCGGATGTGGAACTCGTCGCGGCCGTCGCTTCGAGCGTGAACCTCGCGCAGCCCGGCGCGCACCGCTCGGTCATCTACGTCGACAGCGAGGCCTCCGAAGCGGCGCGCGAAGCCGCTGTCGATTGGTTGCGAGCGACGCAACGCGACGTGCTCGGTGAGGTCGTCGCGGTCGAAACGGTGGAGATCGAACTCGCGCTCGACGGCGAGCACTACACGCTGCGCGTCGGTTCCGTCCTCGCGCTCGAAGGCAGCGCGCTGCCCGACCGCGAGTGCTGCTCGATGCCGCTCAACGTGTGGTACGAGCCGTGCCAGAAGCTCGAGGCGCGCATCGTCGGCAACAGCACGCGCTTCGAATGGAACGAGAAGCGCCTCGCGCCGCACTTCGAACGCAGCTCGCAGAACGACGCCTTCCTCGGGAGCTTCGGCGGCGCGCCGGCAGATTCGTGGTGCCAACTAGGCGTTGCCCGCGGCAGCTAGCGCGCTTCGAACACGAACCAGGTGAAGCCGCGCGCGGGTAGCGTGACTTCGATGGCGCTTGTGCTCGACGTCGAGTTCTACTAGCCGTCACGCTCAGTTGCGCCGCCGCAGTCCGTGAGTCGCACCGAGGGCGGCGACGATGACGCCCGACGCAGCGGCGCCGACTCCCACGGCCTTGATGATCACCGCGGTGTTGAGTTGCACGCCGGTCAGCTTGCCGCCGTGCTCGGACCCGAACAGTCGGTCGAATACACACCAGAACGTGCTCGTCGACGCGTCTTGGTAACGCAGGCTCACGCCATCCTCGAACAGGTACCAACCCGTGCACCAAACGAGGATTCCGCCCGCGACCAGCAGCGCACCAATCGCATAGGCGCTGGGCGACCAAGACGCAGCGGTGTTCGTTGCGACCGTCACGTGGGAATTGTGCAAGCAAGGGTCACCGACGTCAACCGATCGGCGCTCGCGCTTCTTCGCGCGACGATAGCTAGCGGACTTCGAACACGAACCAGGTGAAGCCGCGCGCGGGTAGCGTGACTTCGAGGCGCGCTTGTTGCCTTGCGTCGAGTTCGATCTCGCGCGCGTCGCCGTCGCGCTCGCGGGCGAGGGCTTTCGAAGTCAGGCCCGCGTAGTACAGCGGGAAGTCGAACGTGCGCGAGGCTTCGACGTCTCGCGGATTGAAGACCATCGCGAGCGCGCGCTCCTTCGCCCGCGGATTCACGTGCAACCACGCGTCGAGATCGCGGCCGTCGGCGCGGCGCACGTGCACGATGTCGCTCTCGAGGATCTCGCGGTGGCGTTTGAACCACGCGACCCACTTCTTCACCAAGTCGCGCGTCGCGTCTGTGTCGTACAAGCGCGGCCCGCGCCAACACGCTTGCACGCCGGCGCCGAAATTCAGCGCGAGGTGCTGCTCGTAATCGGCGAGATGTTCGGCGAGCGGCTCGAGCGTCGCCGCCGCTCCGCCGCCGTGGTACTCGGTTAGCGGCACGAACATCCAGCCCATCGACGGCGTCTTGGTCCACGTGCCGTCGAAAATATTTTGGCGCGCATGCACGAGCTGCTCCGCGCGCGGCAGCGACCAATTCGTCTCGCGATAACCCATGCCTGTCTTCGACGAGCCGGCGAGGAAGTACCAGTCGGGCACGTTGAGATAGATGCCGCGCCCGCGACACCACGCGTAGAAGTCGGTGATGGCGCGCCACTGCTTCCACTGCGAATCCGCGAGGCCCGCGTGTCCGGGATGCGCGCTCGAGGCGCACGCGTCGCCGGGATACGAGCCGTCGTGCTCGAGCACGCTGAAGCCCGATGACTCGTAGAAGGCGCGCAGCTTCGCGAAGTAGCTGCGGCCCCATTCGCTCTCGAGGCACGGCGAATTGCCGAAGTAGGCCTTACCCGGTTTCAGCGTGTCCTTGTCGAGCGCATCGTTCGCAGCGTCGATCGAGCGGCTGGCGAGCAACGAGTAGCTGCCGAGCTCGACGCCTTTCGTCTTCGCATAGCCGGCGAGTTCCTCGGCGCGCGCGAGATTCGCGTCCGAGCCGTCTTCGACATCGAAGCCCGAACCGAACGACAGGATCACCATTTCGAAGCCGCATTCCGCCGCTTGATCGATGCCTTGCTTGACGCCTTCGCTGTCGGAGCGCGTGCAGTGGAAGAGCAGCGGGTTCTCGGTGACCCACGGCGCGAGCGCGCGGTACATGCGGCGTTGCGCGAGACCCGAGCGCTCGCGGTCGTCGGTGTCGAGCGCGAGTTCGAACACGCGGTAGGTCGTGAAGCTCTCGCCCGGAGCGAGCACGGCGGCAGGGCCGAGCGGCGCCTTCGACACGAGCAGGCACGGCGTGTGCAGCGCGTAGCTGACCTGCGTCGTGTACTCAGGATCTTCGAGCCAATGCGTCGTGACGTCGGCCGACTCGCTCGACATGCCGTGAAAGGCGAAGTCGCTCTCGACGTGCAGCAACGGCTTGCGCCAACGTTCCTGCGGCTCGACCGTCGCTTCGCCTTCGACGAGCGCGAGGCGTTCGACCTCGAACGAATCGAGCGTGAGCGGCGCCTTGTCGTCGTTGCGGATCACGAGCCACTTCGCGAACAGCGGCAGTCCGTCGTAGAGCTCGTAGTGCACCTCGACGTTGATCCCTGTGACCTCGGTGCCCTGTGCGTTCGTGAACTCGAACACGATTCCCTGACCGGTCGGCGGCCACGCTTGAAGCGCCGCGTGGCGCGCGTACTTCCACGGCACGCGCGTCGCGATCGCCTCCGGCCGCAAACTGCGGAAATGGAGCGCATCGGCGCGCGGTTGCAGCGTTTCGAGCCACTCGGGCCGCAGGTACGCGCGATCGGGCTGTCCGTGCAGGCCGCCGACGTCGAGCACGTTTCCGTCGACCGCGATGCGTGCTTCCGGCTCGACGGCGCGCAACAACGCCTCGCCGCGCGTGAGATCGTCGAAGGCAATACAGGCCATGTGTGGATCGACCCGCCACGTGCGCTGCACGAGTCCGTTCGAAAGCGACACGCTGTGGTCGTCGACGCGAAAAATGCGCGTGAGCGCAGCCGTGCGCGCCAGCAGCCAATCGTCGTCGGGGCGCTTGGGCCAGCCGGCCGGCGCAGGCGGCTGAGTGAGTGCCCAGCCGTTGTTCGGTTCCTGCGGCGCGAGGGTGAGCGCCGTGACGAGCAGCAACTTGATCATCGAGATGCGTCTCTCCACCAAGCGTGGAAATGATGAACAGGACCGTGGCCGCGGCCGAGCTTCCAGTCCTTGGAGCCTTCGATCGCCGCGGTGACGTAGCGCTTCGCGAACTGCACCGCTTCGAGCCTCGGCTTGCCGAGCGCCAAGTACGCCGCGATCGCCGCCGAAAACGTGCAGCCCGTGCCGTGTGTGTTTTCGCTGAGCGTGCGGCGCGCGGGGAGCTGCGTGAAGCTCGTGCCGTCGAAGTAGAGGTCGTCGGAGTGCGCGCCGCCCGCGTGACCGCCCTTGAGCACGACCGCGCGACAGCCGAGCGCGACGAGTCGTTCGCAGGCGCGCTCGGGCGCGGCGAGCACCTCGCGCTCCGCGAGGCCGAGCATGACCGCGGCCTCCGGCAAGTTGGGCGTCAGCACGCTCGCGAGCGGAACGAGTTCGCGGCGCAGCGCGTCGACGGCTGTGTCCGATAGCAACGGAGCACCGCCTTTGGAAACCATCACGGGATCGAGCACAACGTTGCGCGCGGCGTGGCGGCGCAAGGCGCTCGCGACGGTCGCGACGACGTGCTCGTTCGACAGCATGCCGAGCTTGGTCGCGGCGATGTCGAGGTCCTCGAACACGCAGTCGAGTTGCTGCGCGAGGAACTCGACCGGCGGTACATGGATCGCGCGGACCTCGCGCGTGTTCTGCGCGGTCAGCGAAGTGAGCGCGGCCGCGCCGTACACGCCGAGCGCCGAAAACGTTTTGAGGTCCGCTTGAATGCCCGCGCCGCCCGACGGATCGGAGCCGGCGATCGAGAGCGCGCTGCGGGGGGTGGGGGCATCCATCGAGGCGGAATCCTCGCCGCGTTCGTGGCGCGCTGCGAGGGTCGACGCCAGGATCGGGCACAAAGGAGTGAAAACGATGAGCGATCTGGCCTCCAAACACTGTGTCCCTTGCCGTGGCGGCGTCGCGCCCTTGCGCGGCGCGGCGCTCGAACGGCTCCAGGCCCAGCTGCACGCCGATTGGCGCGTCGTCGACGAGCACCACCTCGAGCGCCGTTTCGCGCAGCCCGATTTCGCGCGCGCGCTGCAGCTCGCCGACGCAATCGGCGCGCTCGCCGAGCGCGAGCAGCATCACCCCGACCTCGTCGTGCGCTGGGGCGAACTGGTCGTCACCCTGTGGCCCCACGCGATCGACGGCGTGCGCGAGAGCGACTTCGTGCTCGCTGCGCACATCGACGCGCTGCCGCCCGCTGGAGAAAGCTCACGCGCGCGATAGAATCTCGCCCCCTGATCAACTCCGGCGCCCGCGCCGGACCTCTCGAAATCCCAAGGACCCAACCATGCTGCACGTCGGCGACACCGCACCGGAATTCACGCTCAAGAACCACGACGACAAGGAGTGGAAGCTCAGCGACCACAAGGGCCAAAACGTCGTGCTGCTCTTCTACCCGCTCGACTGGAGCCCGACCTGCGAGAAGGAGAACTGCTCGATCTCGAACGATCAGTCGCTGGCCTTCCCGAGCACGGTCGTCGTCGGCGTGTCGCGCGACTCGGTGTGGTCGCACAAGGCCTGGCGCAACGAGCGCAAGATCAAGCACGACCTGCTCGCCGACGTGAAGCTCGAAGTCGCCGGCAAGTACGGCGTCGTGCATCCGGCCGGCTTCATCAGCCACCGCGCGACGGTGATCGTCGACAAGGCGGGAAAGGTCGCCTTCTGCCAGGTGCAGGAAAAAACGCCCGAGGCGCGCGACATGAACGCCGTGCGCATGGCGTTGCAGAAACTCGGCTGAGATCCCGCCTGCTCGGCGCGCATCGTTGCGCCTATCCTGGAACGGCAGGTTGCGCCGCGTGCGCGTCCTGCCGTTCGGCATTTCGAAATGAAGTGGATTTGGCCGCTGCTTTTGGTCGTCGCGTTCGCCGTCGTCGGATTGGCGACGTGGATCGCCGTCGACGGCGGTTCGACGGTGGATGCCGAGCACTCCGCGCGCGTTTTCGCGGCGGGTCCGGACGCAACGTCCTCTGCAACGCCGCTGAGCGCGCCTGAGTCCGATGCGGAATTCGCACCAACGCAAGACGGTGCGCAGCGCATCGAGACGGAGGTCGCGGCGCCGCTCGTCGATCCGGCGCAGCACCATGGCCGACGGTTGAGCGGGCGCGTCGTCGATGACGAGCTCCATCCGCTCGCTGCGGCGACCGTGTACACCGCGCCGGCGGCGCGCGAGCCCCACGCGCCGCTCGATGCGCCGGCTTGGTCGGCGCGCGACCGGCAGCGCGCGTCGATCGAGACGGACGCGGACGGGCGTTTCGCCTTCGATGGCCTGCGCTCGGGCCGCACGTTGCTCGCCGTGCGCGCGCTCGATCATGTGCCCTACGACGCGGAGCACATCGTGCTCGCGCCGGACGCGGACCTCGACGTCGGCGACATCGTGGTGTCCTTGGGCGCGCGCTTGTCGGGGCGCGTGGTCGACGCGCTCGGCAACGCCGTCGAAGGAGCGAAGCTCGTCGCGCCGTTCGATCCCAACGAGCTCAGTTCGCGCACGAACATCGACGCCGTCGGTCTCGTGCTCGCCGAGACGGACACAGGCGGCGCGTTCGATGTGCGCTCGCGTCCGGTCGGGCCGTGGCTGTTGCTCGTGCGCTCGAGCGAAAATCCCGACTTCGTCGCGCGCGGCGAGACGCGTGCTGCGGGCGAGCATCAGAACGGCCTCGTGTTTCGGCTCGAAGCGAGCGCCGCGATCGATGGGACCGTGATCGTCACACCGGGGCCGGGCGTGCCGTCGCAGGACAGCATGTCCGTCGTCGCGCGCTACACAGGCTCGCGCACGAGCGGACCCGGCGAAGCGCAAAACGGTTGGCGCGTCGCGCGTTGCGACGCGCAAGG
>CAYHRR010000092.1:0-10538 GCA_964358875.1 uncultured Planctomycetaceae bacterium
GAGCGGGATTTCGAGCGGCACCGACAGCGCGAGCGTGCCGGTTTGGAGCTCGACGACGCGCTCGGTTTCGACGCCCGCGCGCAGCACGCCGAGCGCTTCGCGGTACAGCGCCGCGCCCATTTCCGTGCGAATCTCGAGCGTCGCCGCATCCGTCGGTGCGGTGCCGAGCGCGCAGCGACCGTGCTCGTCGAGCGTCGTCATCAGATCGAACTTGCCGTCGTCGGCGGTCACGACGCACTGCAAGCCGCTCGCCGGCTCGCCGTTGTGTTGCACCGTGACCATCACGCGCGCGCCGATGCGGTCGCGGCGGTCGAGCACGATTTGGCGATGCTCGCCCGGCACGAGTTCGACCGGCAGCGCCGGACCTTCGATGACGTACAAGTCGTCGGCGTCGATCTCGAGCTCGTAGCGACCGGCCGGCAACGCAGCGAACGCGAAGCGCAACGCGCCGTCCGCGTCGACGTACTCGTCGCAGAAAGTCGAGTTCGCTCTGACGACCACGTCGCGCGACGTGATGCCGCCGGGCAGGAGCACGATGCCGCTCAACGACGCGCGGTGTTCGAAGGCGAGCTCACCGAGGTCGACCTCGCGCGCGTCGGCGATCACGATCGACGCGACGTCCTTGCGGTCGCCCTTGTCGGTGCGCAGTTGCAACGCATAGGTGCCCGGTGCGAGCCCGTCGAAGCGAAAGGCGCCGGCGGGACCGCCGAAATCGCGCTGCTGTCGACCCGTGAACGGCGTGAGGTCGTACACGGCCTCGCCGCCGACCAGACCGAGCTCGGCGCGCCGCAAACGCGCGTCGACGTGGCGCAGCGGCTTTCCGTCGAGCGTCGCGCACGCGCGCAAGGACGCGCCGGGCTGCAACTCGATCGTGCGCTCGAGCGTCGTCGCGTCACTCCAGTCGAGCTCGCCCTCGCGCGGCGCGTAGCCCGGCGCGAACACGTAGTAGTGCGTGAGGCGCAGCATCTGCGCGAGCTCGACGCGACCGCCGGAATGCGTCTCCAGTCGCGCACGCCGCCAGGGCTCGAAGCCCTCGCGGTCGAGCGCCGGTTCGGCAACGGCGAGACCGAACTTCTCGATCGGCGCGCGCGTCGCGGCATCGATGAACACGAGCGCGCCTGTCGGCCGGCGCGCCATCACGACACGCAGGTGCTCGCGACTCGGCGCGACCATGCGCGGATCGGCGCCGACGAGTTCGAAGCGTGCGTGCGTCGCGGAGAGTTCGCCTTCGTCGGAAGACTCGAGCGCAAACGCGAACACGCCGTCGGCGCGCGTCGTCGTCCGCAAAAGCGCCTCCGCCGGACCCTCGCTCGCGCGCAGCGTCACCACCGCGCCTTCGATGGCGGCACCGTCGGGATCGCAGAGCGTTCCGCGCACGAAGGCCTCGCGCGGCATCACCAAGCGCACGCCGTCGATCGCTGCGGCCGCGCGCACGCGCACGGCGGAAATCTCCGACTGCGCGCCCGTCACCTGCGCGCGGAGCGTGCAGTCGAGCGGCGGAACGCTCTCGAAGCGAAAGCGGCCCTCGGCCTCCGAGCGCAGCTCCTGTGCACCGTCTTCGGCCTGCAACACGACAAGTGCATCGGCGAGTGCGCGACCCGCGGCATCGACGACGACGCCCTCGACGACGCCCGCACTTGCGAGCGTGAGCGTGCCGAGATCGCACGCTCCCGGCGCGATCGCGCGCGCCTTCTTCGACGCATGCTCGGCCAGTCGCAGCGTGACGCGCTGGCGAAGCGCGCCGCCGTCGAGCGACAGATCGCAACCGCCGTCGTACGGCATCGGCAAGTCGAGCGTGAAGCGTCCGTCGGCGTCCGTCTCGGCGCGCAGTGCGTCGCTGACCGAGGCGCGCATGCCGGAGATGCTCGCGAGCACTCCGCCGAGCGCCTGTCCTTGTTCGTCGACGACGATCGCGCTCAAGCGCACCTCGGCTGCTTCGCCGAAGTCGTCGAGCTGCGTCGAACTCGCGACGTGAACGACCTCAGCAGGCCCGACCTCTCGAGTGCTTTCGTCCGCAGTGCCCTGCGCCGTCACGTTCTCTACCGGCGCCGCTTTTTCTACCGGCGCTGCGCCGGGGGCACGCTGCAGCGGTGCGCCGAGCAGCCACAGCGCCGCCGCGCACACGAGCGCCAGCAGCAGCGCGAGTCCGAGCAGGTTCCGCATCGTTCGTAGCCGCGTCGCGCGGCCGAGGGATTCTAGACGCGCTGGAGCGCTCGGTTGCGTGCGCGGGAGGAGCGTGCTTCACCGAAATTCGACGGCGCCCCTCTTGGCCGTCACAGCGAGCCCTTAGCATCCCCCGCCTCGCACCCATGACGACGATGACGCTCCGCACAACGTTCGCATTTGTCTGCGCCGCCCTGCTCGCTGCTCCGGCACTCTTCGCGCGCCAGGAATCTTCGGCTTTCGTCGTCGCGCTCGACGGCGCCGAGCGCGCGCTCGCCAACGGCGAAACCGCGAAAGCGCGCGAACTCGTGATGCGCGCGCTCGAGCGCGATGCGAAGTCGACGCGCGCTTGGGACGTTCGCGCGAAATGGGCCGAGAAAGCCGGCGACACCGACGACCTCGTCTATTCGCTGCACACCGAATTGCGCCTGTCGATCGCGCAGAAGCTCGCCAAAACGCAAATCGTCGCGTTGCGCGAGCGCTTGGCGCTCGTCGATCCGATCGCGAAGGACCTTTTCGGGATGAACACCAAGTTCATCGCCGAACTCGAACCGATCGCCACGGCCTACGAAAAGGACGGGCGGCCGCACTCGGCAATTCGCGTCCACAAATTGATCCTCGCGATCGATCCCGAATACGCGGTCAGCCAAACGGCGATCGACCGCATTTCGTCGTTGCCGGATCCGAGTTTGGCAGGCGACGCGAAGCCCAAAGACTTGTTGGCCGACGTCAGCGACGAGTGGATTCGCGCCTTCGACGCCGAGCACGCGACCTGGGAAACCAAGGCCGTGCTCGAGCGCGCGAACTACACCACCTACACGAACGCGGGCTACGAAGTGCTCGTGCGCGCCGGCGAAGCGATGGAGCAGATGAATCGCTTCTATCGCGAGTTTTTCCAGTACGGCACCGAGGAAGACGGCAAGTCGGTCGGGCGCATCGACCTCAATATCTTCAAGAAGCGCGATGAGTACCTGAAGCTCGGCAAGGGGCCGCCGGTCGAATGGTCGGGCGGACACTTCACGGGCGACGCGGTCGAAACCTACGTCGAGGGCTCGGGCTTCGAAGGCATGACCGAGACTTTGTTCCACGAGGCCGCGCATCAATTCGTGTCGCTTGCGACGAACGCCGCAGGCTGGCTCAACGAAGGACTCGCCTCGTTCTTCGAGGGCTGCAAGATCCTGCCCAACGGCACTGTGTTGATGAATTTGCCCGCGGGTTCGCGTTTGTTCGAGCTCGCCGAGCGCATGGACAAAGGTTGGATGGCGAGCGCCGCAGACGGCATCGATCCGAGCGACGCTTCGAAGAGCCGCCCCGACAAGGCGCCGACCTTTCGCATCGTCATCGAGAACGCATACGACTGGGGACCGCCGTGGTACGCGCCGACTTGGGGCGTCGTGTTCTTCCTCTACAACTATCAAGACCCGCTCGACGGCCGTTTCATCTACCGCAAGGCGTTTCGCGAATACGTCAATGCCTCGGGCGGACTCCAGGGCGAGACGGCGATTAAGACTTTCGAGGAAGTCGTGCTCGGCGCGCCGCTCGCACCGATCAAAGGTGTTGATCGCAAGGACGCCGCTGAACTAGCGCTGCCGAAGTCGATCGACGAACTCGATGCAACTTGGAAGCAGTGGATGATCGAGTTGCGCGACGAGCAGATCGGTCGTGTGACGCGCGCGCGACCGTATTTGCAGTGGGCGCGCTGTGCGCTGCTCGGCAAGGACGATGCGGCGGCGAAGGAGCATTTCGAAAAGGGCCTCGTCGCGACTCCGCACGACGTCGCGCTGTTGACCGAGTTCGCGACCTACCTCGCCGAACACAAAAACGCCGATCGCGCGGCCAAACTCGCGCTGGCGGCGCTGCAAACGCTCGAGACGGCGCAACCGGTGGATCCCAAGGCCGTCGACGCCGTCGATCGCTTGTTGTCGAAGTGGGATCCGAAACGCGCGAGCCTCGAGCGCGCTCAGCGTGAATTGAGCGCAAGTGCAACGGCGCTCGTCGCGCGCTACGGCGAGGCCAAGTTGCCGCTGATGGTGATGGACCTCAGTTGGCGCTTGGGTCGCGACTTCGAGATTCCGGCCTTGTTCGAGCGCTATCGCGTTGCGCTGCGCGAAAGCGGCAAGTCGCTCGCGCTGTTCGAACTCGCCTACAACGAAAAGAACCTCGAGGGTTGGGACACGGGCGGCAATGACGCCTTCAAAGCCGCCGGGACGTTCCTCGATGCGAAGTTCAAGGACTTCGCCGCCGATCAATTCGACTACCAGATCCTCACGCTCAACCGCGTCACCGCCGGCGACTATTCGCTCGAGGCGAGCGTGCAAGCCGTGCGCGGCGAAGCGAACTTCACCGGCCTCGTTTTCGGTCGCAAGAACGCGACGAACTTCCACGCGCTCGTGTTCTTTCCGGGCAAGGTCGCGGACGCTGCGAGCAAAGCCGCTTCGAACGCCTGGATCGACTTGGCGAGTTTCTACGGCAGCGGCACGCCGAAAACGTGGCGCCACAACCCGGCGCGCGCGCAAGCCGAGCAAGGCGAAACCTCGGCCGGCGATTGGCGCAAGTTGCGCATCGACGTTTCGAGTGCCACGGTCGATTGCTGGATCGACGGCGAACTGATCGCGACGCAGGTCTTCGGCAGTCGCGACGCACTCGGCGGCACGTTCGGTTTGATCCAAGGTCGCGGCAAAGCGCGTTTCAAGGACGTGCGCTTCCTCTCGCGCGATCCGCGCGATCCGTCGGGCGCGATCGAACGCAGCGTGCGCATGGAGAAGCTCCAAGCGAGCGGCACTGCGGTCGGCGGCAGCTATCTCGGACTCGTGCCGCCGTTCCCCAAGGTCTCGCGCTGGTTGAGCGCGCCGCGCGTGAGTTGGGAGGAAGCCGGTTTCGTGCCGCAACTACTCGTGCTGTGGAGCATCGATCAAAACGAGCTGATCGGTCTGCACGACTGGCTGCAGTCGATCGAGCAGCGCTACGGGTCACTCGGACTGCGCATCGTCGCGATCGCGTCGCCGAACGACGCCGCGAAGATCGAGGCCTACCTCGCGACGCACGCTTTCCCCGGCTCGGTGGGGCTCGACGAGCGCAAGGGCGTCGGCATCGGCGAGACCAACGCGCTGTACTCGATCGAGCGCTTCAACCTGCCGCGTCTGTTGTTGCTCGACATCGACAAGAAGGTCGTTTGGGAAGGCGATCCGGGTTTCAAGATCAACGAGCATTGGCAGCAAGGCGGCGACAGTTTTCTCGACGTGCCGCTCGAGGAGCTCGTCGTCAAACGCAAGCTCGACAAGCTCGCCGTGTGGCTCAAGGAGTGGAGCGAAGGCGGTGCCGAAGCGCTGCGCGACGGAAACCTGGCCGTGGCATGGCCGCTGATGGTGCGCGCGAAGGACTTCGACGGCTCGGTGTTGCCGGCGGCTCTCGACGTGCAACGCAAAGCGGAAGCGTTGGACGCGGCGCTGGCGAACTTGACGGCGGTCGGTGCGGAACTCGAGAAGCAAGGTCGCGCCGCAGCGCTCGCGGCACTGATCGATTGGGCGCGCGTCGTGCACGAGGGCAAGGAACTCGACAAACGCGTCGCCGCGCCGCTGCGCGCGTTCCTCGAAGGCGGACAGCTTTCGAGCTGGGAGCGCGCGCGCAAGATGGCCGAGGCCTATGCACCGCGCATCGCGAAGACGCCGGCGCTCGCGGACGAATTGGTGACGAAGCTCGGTGCGATCAAGGGGCCGTTTGCGGCGGAGTTGCTCGCGGATCTGCGCGCCGCTGGAACCGATCCGAATGCGCTCGCAGCGCTTCTCGAGCATGCGGCGCAGCGCCCTGGGCAGTGGCTCGCGCGCGCCTTCTTCCATTGGTAGCGCAGGCCGGCGACCTCGCGCGAGCTCAGCGCAGATTGCGCGGATCGAAGGGAAACGCGCGACCGAGTTGGACGTCGCGTTCGGCGCGCGTCGACGTGGAGAGCGTTTCCAACAAAGTCGCGCGCAGCGGCGAGTCGCGACGCACGAACACCATCACCCACCAGTCGCCGCCCCACGCAGGGCCCAGTTGGTAGCTCGTTGCGTACTCGCAGTGATCGCGAATCCACACCATCTCGTGCCAGAACGAGTCCGCCAGCTGGTCGTGATTCCAATGCTCGAAGAGCGCCGAGCCGCGACCGGACAAGGTGCGCTGCACGTGCTTGCTGTTGAAGTTCGGGTCGTCCTCGTGACGCGTCGTGCCCGGCGCCGCAGGCGGCAAGATCGAGAAGATGAGATCGGGGTGTTGCGCGTCGAGGTAGCTCCACATCTGCTCGACGGTCAACGCTTCGCGACCGGAGAGTTTGTTGTGGTTGAGCCCGATCCAATCGATCGCGCGGAAACGCGAGTAGTAGGGCACTTGCCCGGCACCCGAGAGCAGGATCGTCGCGCGCTCGCCGAGCCCGGTGCTCTGCAAATCAAGGCCCAAACGGGCCAGCGCACTGGCCTGCGGAACGTGCGAAGGCCACCACATGATCGCCGAGCTGCGCGGATGCGCGAGCCAGGTTGCGATCTGCGGTGACGACGACGCCGCGAGCATCGGAGCAGCCAGGGCGCCGAGACTCAGCGTCGCCGCGAAGTGCGCGAACGAGTAGCGGCGCAGTGCGCACAGGCCGACGACGAGCGCGCAGGCGAGCGGCGCGAGCAACGGATACTCGTAGCGATAGCCGCCGGCCATCTCGTGGATCGCGCGCGCATAGAGCAACACGACGAGCAACGCCGGTGCGAACAGCCACAGGCCGCGACGCATGGCCGCGCTCGGCACCTTCGCCGCCGCCGCCAGAATCACTGCAGCCGCGCCGACCGGCAGAAAACGCATCACCATGAAGCGCGCCGTCGTCTCGAGGCCGGGTAGCCATTCGCCGGACGTGCCGAAAATCGCGTTCGAGACTTTGACGTAGTAGGCGTTGCCGAACACGTCGCCGAAGTAGCTCCAACGCCAGGCCAGGACGCCGGCGATCACGAGCCCGAGCGGCGCTGCGACCCACGCCACGGCGCGCGGTCCGCGCAGGAACGCCAACACGCCCACGTAACCGATCGCGAGCAACCCGCCTTCGGGCCGCACCAAGGCGAGCGCGATCAAGGCCGACGCTCCAACGACCGTGCGCAGCGGCCCGAGCTTCGTGTCGGCTTCGCACACGGCCCATGCAGCCCAGGCGGCGACGCAGCCGTGGAGCGCGGTGAAGATCAACGTCTCCATGCCGGAGGCGAAGTGGATTTCGCTTTCTGGCATCGCCGACCAGACCGCCACGACGGCGATTCCGGCCAGCAAACCGCTCGCGGGCGGCGCGCGTGCGATGCGCGCGCCGACGAGTCCGAACGCTGCTGCCATGCCGAGCAAGCCGACGATGCCGAGCAAGCGCGTGAAGGCCAACGGGTCGAGCCCCGTGCGCGTCGCCAACGCGCACAGCAACACGTGCAGCGTGCTCGAAGTGCCCGAGGTCGGTTCGACGTCCCCGGCGTTGAAGCGCAAACCGTGGCCTTCCGCGAGGTGGCGGCCGTAGCTGTAGGTGATGAAGGCGTCGTCGGCCGCGCGCTCGCGCGTCGTCGAAACGATGCAGGCCATGAACCACGCCGCAAAGGCGAAGGCGACGACGATCAGCACGAGCTCGAGACGTGACGTTCCGCGGCGCGCGTCCATGGATCAGCTGCGCTCCGGCACGGGTTCGCTCGCGCGCACGACGCCGCCGCCGCCGAGCAGCAGCAAGTCGATCTCGGGCGGACAGTTGATGCGCATGCGCGGAGCGTTGTCGCCCTCCATGCCGATGCCCGGGTTCACGTGGATCAAGTGATCGCCGAAGGTGTGCAGGCCGCGCGCGAAGCGCCGCGGCACCGTGCTCAACATCAACGGCGGACCGAACCAAGGCAACGCGATTTGACCGCCGTGCGTGTGGCCGGCGAGGTGCAAGTCGACGTGTTTCCCGTCGAGATCCCAGGAAACGTCCGGCTCGTGCGTCGCGACGAGCGTGACCAGGCCGGGCTCGGCGCGCCGCGCGAGCTTCGACACATCGAGGCCTTGCGTGCGCGCTCCGAAGATGCGCAGACGCCGGCCGTTGCCGAGTTCGAACTCGAGTTCCTCGTCGCGCAAATAGCTCACGTCGAGGCCTTCGAACACGCGCGCGCGCAGCGCCTCGCTCTCCGAATGTCCTGCGACACACACGATGCCCAGTCGCGGCTTGCCGAGCGCGATGAGGAACTTGCGCGCCGCGTCGATAGCCGGCGTGGGATCGGAAAACGGGCCGGCGATGTAGTCACCGGTGATCACGATCAAGTCGGGCTCGAGCGCAACGATGCGTGAGGCGGCTTCGCGCTCGCGCGCGCACTCGCCGACCGTCTGCAAATCGGAGATGTGCACGAGGCGCAGCGGCGGCGCGTCGGCCGGCCACTGCGAAAACGTGAGCGCGTAGCGGCTTTCGACCAACCGATTGGGCTCGATCCAAAGCGCGTACTGACCGAGCGCGAGCGCAGCGACACAAGCTGCCGCGAACCAGCGCTCGCCCTTCGCGCGCACCAGACCGAGGAGCGGAACGAACAACACGCCCGCGTAGAAGCCGAAGGCGATGGCGATGAACTGATAGGTGCTGTGCGTGTCGTCGACGTACTTGACCGCGACGATCCACGCGACGACGCCCACGGCGATCAGCGCTGCGACGACGAGCACGCGCAAGCACGGCCGACGCGCGAGACGCGGCGCGCGACCGACGGCGAAATCCAGCGCGAACACCACGAGCGCCGTGATGAGCACATAGACCAACTGCAACTTGAGGTACGGAGTCACGGGCGGCGCGGGATTGTGACAAGTGCATCGACGCGCGCGCAGGTCTTCCTAGCCGCGAATCCACGAGCGTCTGCGGCGTCACGCTTCCTTGGAGCACGTGTCGATAGGGGCTACCGTGTCGCGCCGACCCGCTATGACCGCCGCAACGAAAGAAATTCCCGTGCGCGAGGGCGCGGGCCGCTGCCTGCTGCGAGCGTTCGAATTCGGAGCGCTCAGCGGCGGCGTGCTCGGTCTCGCCGAAAGCGCGAAGGTGCTCGTGACGGCGGACGCGCGCTACGTGCAGTGGGCCTGCAAACTGCTCGCGATCGGCGGACTCGGATACGCCGCGATCGGTGCGTTGCTCGCGCTGCCCTGCGCCCTTCTCGCGCTCGCGTTGTGGGGCCGCCCGACGTTTCGTTCCGCACAGCCGTCGGCGTGTGCGGGACTCGCGACGCTCGTCGCCCTGTTCGCGTTTGCGTTCACCGGTCTCCCGGCCGCGTGGGTCGTGCCCGGAGCCCTGGCAGCGACTGCACTTTTTCTTTCGCTGCGCGAAGTCTTGGCGTGGTGGCCGTTCGTCACGCGCCAGCGAACCTGGTGGGGATTATTCGGAGCACTGACCTCGGTAGGCGTCGCGATCGTCGCGCACCAATGGGCGGTCGGAGGCGTGCAGTGGACCGGATACGCGCTCGCACTGGTCAGTTTCCTGATCGCGCTGAGCACGCTGTTCGGCAAGCGCGCGCCGCCGCTCGCCGCCGTCGCCACGCTCGCCGTGATCGCGCTCGCAGCACTGTCCCACCCGGAGCGACGACTTCCGGAGACCTCGACGGCCGGAGCGACCGACGTGCTGTTGATCACGGTCGACACGTTGCGCGCCGATCACGTCGGTTGTTATGGCGCCGCCGACGCACACACGCCGACGATCGACGCACTCGCGCGCGACGGCGTGTTGTTCGAAGACGCGACGAGCCAGGCAAACACGACCGGCCCGTCGCACACGACGATCCTGTCGGGTCTCTATCCGGCTGAGCACGGTGCGCTGTCGAACGGCGTGTGGCTCGCGGCGCGCACGCGCACGCTCGCCGACACGCTGTCGCGCACGCACTCGACGGCGGGTTTCGTGTCGGGCTTCACGCTCGTCGAGGAAGCGTGCGGCCTCGCTTCGCGCTTCGATTGGTACGACGATCAACTGCTCGCCTGGCCTTGGATGCCGCGAGTCGCCGAGCGTTTGCACTTGGTGCAGAGCGTGATCCGCTTCGCGAAAAGCCGCCATTTCGACGTCAGCCGCGCGGATCGGCCCGCGGCACAGACGGTCGACGCGGCGATCGATTGGCTGCATTCGCGCGGCGACGAAGCGCTGTTCACATGGGTCCACATGTACGACCCGCACGCGCCCTACCAGCCGCCGGCCGAGTTTGCGCGCCTGCACCAAGTCGAGCCCGATGCGGAGCCGAATTGGTACGCGATGGAGACATCCCAGCGCGAAGGGCTCGTGGCGGATCCGAGCGCCGTCGCCGCGATGCACGCGCTGTACAAGGGCGAGATTTCGTACGCCGACGCGCAAATCGCGCGCTTGCTGGAGGCCTTGGCTGCGACGAAGCGCCTCGACAAGACTCTGATCG
>CAYHRR010000093.1:0-10298 GCA_964358875.1 uncultured Planctomycetaceae bacterium
GACAACGCGAACGAGCGTTGCAACGTGCCGGCTCCGGTTGCGCGCACGACCTACACCAAGATTTCATGCGGTCGCGCGCACAGCCTCGCGCTGCGCTCCGACGGTGCGCTCGTCGCCTGGGGCGACAACTCGCTCGGTCAATGCGCTGTTCCCGAAGTTGCAGCGGGCGCGCACGTCGTCGACATCGACGCGGGCGCGACGCACAACCTCGCCGTGGCGAGCAACGGCGCGATCCTCGCGTGGGGCGACAATGCGGCCGGGCAATGCAACGTGCCGCTCGACAGCATCGCCAAGCGCGCCGTCGAGGTCAGCGCCGGCGGCTCGCACAGCCTCGCGCGTTGGAGTGACGGCACGCTCTCCGCATGGGGCCGTTCCGACTTGCACCAAGTCGACGTGCCGATCTTGCCGCCGGCCGCAGACGAGTTCCTGCGCTCGCGCAACGTCGCGTCGAACTACGAGTGGTGGAAGAAGAAGTTCATGCAGGACCCCGATCCCAAGGCCGACGGCTGGGAGGACTTCCTGCTGGAAGAGGACGCCGACACGGCCGTGATGGGCGTGCGCCGCGAGCGCCTCGCCGCGATCTACATCAACAGCAAGGGCGACGCGTCGACCGGTCCGATCGACATGATCACGTTCCTGTTGTCGGGCCACATCCCGATGTTCTTCCTGCCCGACTGCAAGGACGTGATGGTGATCGGCCACGGTTCGGGCGTGACCACCGGCGGCATCCTCCAACACCCGAGCGTCAAGCGCGTCGACGTGATCGAGATTTCCTCGGCGGTGATGAAGGCCGATCGCTTGTTCGAAGAAGCGAATCACCACGCGCGCGCCGACGAGCGCACGCACGTCTACCTCGACGACGCACGCACCTTTTTGCGCACCGTGCCGCGCAAATACGACCTGATCATGTCGCAGCCGTCGAACCCGTGGATCGCGGGCATCGGCAGCTTGTTCACCGACGACTTCTTCCGCGACTGCCGCGACCGCTTGAACCCGGGCGGCATCGCGATGGTGTGGTTCCACCATTACGAGCAGTCCGACGAGACGATCCGTTTGATCGTGCGCACGATGAACTCGGTGTTCCCGCACGTCGAGTCGTTCATGACCGCCGAAGGCGACGTGATCGGCCTGTGCTCGATGGAGCCGCTGGGCATCGACTTCGCGCGCATGGAAGACCGTTTCGAAGTGCCCGCGGTGCGCCAGGACCTCGCGCGCGTCGGCGTCTACAACATCGCGACCTTGCTCGCCTACCACGCCGTGTCGCCGGCGCACTTCCGCGCTTTGACCGCGGGCGACGGCGGGCCGCTCAACACCGACGATCACCAGCTGCTCGAGTACAAGGGCGCGCGCAACATGTTCGTCGGCAAGCTCGCGACGTTGTTGCTCGACGACAAGGGCTTCGACAGCGCTCCCGACGGCACGACGGACGCCTTGCTCGATCGCTACATCGCCTGGCGCAAGGAGCAGGGCGAGCCGATGAATCGGCTCGAGATGCAGGTCGCGTTTCTCAGCGTTCAGAACATGCTGACCGGCGACAACCGGCTGACCGAATTCTTCGCGACGCGTACCGAGCAGGTCGATCCGAACGCGCCGTTGTCGCAGCGCGTTTCGCGCGGTGCGATCCCGAAGGTCGAGGAGATGGGCTTCTCCGAAGCCTTCAACTGGGGCGAATTCGTACGCATCAAGGTCAACCAAGGCGTCGCGGTCCCCTACTTCAAACGCGCGACGGAACTCGAGCCGAAGAACACCGGTGCCGCGCTCAAACTGGCCGAGCTTTACAACACGCTCGGTCAAGGGGAGTTGGCCGTGAACGAGCTGCTGCGCGTGATCGCCGCCGGCGTGCGCGGCACGGACCCCAAGCTGTTCCTCGCGCAATACAACATGGCGCAGCACCGCGACGACGATGCGCGCGCCTTGTTCGACGAGCTGATCCGCACCGAAGACAACGGCCGCGCGCTGTTCTTGGTCGGCGGCCTCGAAGGTCAGAAGGGCAACGAGGAGATCGCGCTGGCGAAGCTGGCCGAGAGCAACAACGACGCCGAGGGTGCTGCGCAACACATGAAGGCTGCGGCGGAGCGCTACGCCGTTGCGAAGGGCTACTTCAAGCGCGCGATCACGCGCGATTGGCGCCCGGGTTCGTGGGAACCGGCGATGAACCTTTCGCGCGTACTGCGCGAGGAGGCGCGCAACTCGAAGGACCCCACCGAGCAGCGCAAGTTGCTCGAGGAGGCGCTCGAGGAGGTGCGCTACGCGCAGTTCCACTTCCCGCACGCGCGCGATCCCGAAACGGGCCTCGAAGTGCTGACACCCGAGTTGGCGATGCTCGAGGCGTTGCTCGCAAGCCTCGACGTCTCTGGTCCGCAGCCCGCGCGCTAATTCGCTCGCAAGGAAGGACGCTGGTTCGCTGCGTGCGCGCACGCGCTCGACCGCACACCGACGACACCGCGAGTCGATCTCGACTCGCCGCCCCGACTCGCCTCAACGAGGTCAACGCTCCGGCGGCACGAGGTCGCGCGCGACTTACGTTCGCCGACGCTGAGTCCGAGCGGATTCGGTGACGACCGACCGACACGCGGGCGCGCGTGTGTCGGCGCGCGTCACGCCGCTTCTGCGTCGGGCCGCTAGTCCGCGAGTCGGCCGCGCAGACGCTCGACGGCACGTCCGTCGATGCGCGTTTCGAGTGCCCAACGCTTCTTGCCGGCGGAGATCTGGGCCGCCGCGCCTTCGAAACGCAGGCGCGCGCCGTCGCGCACCGCCGCCAATTCGGCGAACTCGAACGTGCGCGGATCGAGCAGCGTGAGCGTCCATGTGCGGCGCAGGTCAGCACCGTCGAGCGACGCTTCCGAAGGCGCCGCGAAGCTCCACGCGCCGCTCGCATCGACCTCGGGCGCAGGCTCGACCGGCGGGGTTTGCAAGTCGTCCTGCAACTGCGCGACGGACACGCGGCTCCAACCCTCGGCCGACCACACCTGCACGACGCGCGGCGTGCTCAACCAATCGATCGACGCGGAGAGATCGAACACCGCTTCGGGCGCCTCGCCCAGCACCGACCAGGTCCCGAGCAGGCGCCCGCTCTCACTCGTCGGAAGGGCGGCATCGCTCGAACGCCAAGCGGCGAACGGCGCGTGCGTCGTGTCGCTGCCTGCGGCGGCGCGGACGAGCAACGCGCGCGTCGTCGCGGGCTCGACGTCGAGGTCCTTGAGCAGACCTTCGCGTGAAGCGCTGCGTGCGCCGCTACTCGGCCGTGGTTGGGACAAGCGCGTCGACGACCACTGCTCCGACGCTGCGTTCGCGCGCCGAATCAGCACCAACCCTGCCGCGCGCAACGCATCGAATTCGTCCTCGCGCGCAAGCGCGCACAGCGCCGCCGTGGAGATGTCGCGCACGAACACGTCGCGCGACGCGAGCCACGTCGCTGCGCCGCGGCACGCAGTCACTCCGTACACGAGGTCGGGCGCATCGACGACCAACACGTTCGGCGCGTTGTGCTCTGCGGCGATGCTCGGCGCGAGCAACGCCAACTCACGCTCCGCTGCGCGGTAGGCGAGCGCGTTCCCGTGACTCAGCGCGGCATAGGCGAGTCCGATGACGAGCGGCAGCACGACGCGCCGCAGTCCGGACATGGCGGTGATCGAAACTGCGAGCCCGACGCTCGCGACCACGACGGCGCTGGTGAGCGTGCCCGCCGCGCGCATGTCGTAAGGCGTGACGCTCGCTGCCGGCGCGCACAGCTCAGCGAAGCCGAGTGCGATCAACCACGCGAGCAGCATCCAGCCCCACAGTCGCGGTGCCGAGCGCGCGGCGATCAAGATCGGTTGCAGTCCGGCGAGCGCCACGAAACCGGCGAGCGTGAAGCCCCAGGCGCCGACGACGTGCGCGTTGATCGGAACGAAGAGCAGGCCAATGCGCTCGCAGGCCGTCGCGAACGCCGCCGCGCAACCTGCGCCGCTGTCGGGCAACGCGAACTCTGCAAACGCGCGCGGCGGGCTGAAGTGACCGAAGGCGACGCTGCGCGCGAGCGTGTCGACGCCGACGCACGCTGCAGCAACCGCGAGCGTCGTCGCCGCGGAACGCAGGCGCGTGTGCAACTTGCGATGACGACGCGCGGAGGAGAACTCGACGCCGGCGAGCCATCCACACAGTCCGAGCGCGAGGTCGCTCGACAACCCAGCGAGGACCGCGAACACGAGCGCCGCCGCCAGCGACGGCAGGTGCTGTTCTTGGCGCCCGCGCAGGTAGGCCCAGCCGCACGCGGCGCCGAGCGGAAGCGCCAGCAGATCGCCGTGGGAGCTCAGCGACGCGACGCTCGCCACCGAAAGCGGATGCAGTGCGAACACGAGCGACGCCGCCCAACCGGCCGCGCGAGCGAGCTCTCCGCCGCACCACGGGGCCAGCACGCGCCGCGCGAAACGACCGATCATCCAAGCCGCCAGCAACACGAGCAGCGCAGCCTCGAGTCGCAGCGGCCAGGCCGATGTCGAGCTACCGACGTCGGCGGCGCTCGAAACGGCGCGCAGCGCGAAGGCCGCCAAGGGATGGCCGTCGGTGCCGTGGACTTCGAACAGGCTGCGCGAACCGTCGCGCGCTTCGCTCAACGTGCGCAACTCGTCGCCGCGAAAACCGCCCTGAAACAGCGGAAACCAAGCCCAGCTCACGAGGATCGCGAACAACACTGCGATCAGGACGCGCCGCGCGGTGAGGGGCATGGAGCGCGGGATTGTAGGAGCTCCGCGCGGCCGGCGCGAAGCGCGAGCCGAGCGAAGTGCGCGAAGGAGCGCGCGAGGTGCAGCTGTCCTTCGAACCGAAGGCGCGCGCATGCGAAGGCCGGCGCTGCGGCGAGGCGCGTGCTGTCGACGCAGCTCGCGCCGTGCTCACCACTCTCGCGCGTGCGGCGCGCAGGCGCGTTGCGGCACGGTGTCGTCACCGAACCTCACGCCCGAGCTGCGCATGGCGCGTTCGGCCCGGATTCGAGTTGCGGCACGACGCGCGGGTCGAGCGCGGAGCTCGCTTTCGCGCCGACGCACGTTGCGTCGGAACGCGACGATGCGAGCGCCGGATCGGTGCTGCATCGACCGCGCATGGCGCGTTCGGCGCCTGCGAACACCGACAGCGGGCTTGGAGTGCTGCTCGCGACCCCGCACAATCGCCGCGTGGGATCCATCGACCATCGGCCGCGCCTGTGGCCCGTCGCGACCAAGCTCGCGCTCGTGGCCTATGCGTTGTCGGTTTGGCATTTCAACTTCCTCGTCGACGACGCCTTCATCTCGTTTCGCTACGGAGCGCACCTTGCCGCAGGCCACGGCCTGACCTGGAACATCGGCGAGGCGCCGCCGATCGAGGGCTTCTCCGATTTTCTGTGGGTGGTGTTGTGCGCGGCGCTGAAGGGCCTCGACCTGGATCCGCTGTTGTGGACGCGGATCATCGGCATCGGGTGCGGAGCGTTGCTCATCGCGCTGGTGGCACGCCTCGTCGGTGCGCGCGCCGGCACGGGACCGACGCGTTTCGGAGCTGCCTTGTTCGCCGCGCTGTTGCCGCCGATCGGAGTGTGGGCGACGGGCGGACTGGAAACGATGGCCTTTTCGCTCGCGGTCTTCGGCGTGTTCGAACGCCTGACCTTCGACCGCGAAGCACCGCGCACGGCCCATGCGTGCGTGTGGGCGGCGCTCGCCGTGTTGCTGCGCGCTGACGGCTTCGTGTGGGTCGGCATTGCGTTGGCCGCCGCGTTGCTCGCGTGGCGCCGAGAACGCGGTGCGCGTTTGCTCAAGAGCGTCGTCGTCGTCGCGAGCTTCGGTGTCGCCGTCGCAGCGGCCTACTTCGCCTTCCGCTACGCCTACTTCGGACGGCTCGAGCCCAACACCGCGCGCATCAAAGTGGCCTTCGGCTCGCGCTACTTCCTGCGCGGCTCGCAATATGTCGCGAGCCTGCTGCTGTGCGTCGTTTCGATCCCGCTCGTGTTGCTCGGCGCGCTCAGCGTCGCGCGACGCGATGCCAGCGGATTGATCGTGCCGGCTCTCGGCGCCTTCGGCGCGAGCTGCGCGTACCTGATCGTGCTCGGCGGCGATTGGATGATGATGTACCGCATGCTCGTGCCGGCGCTCGCCTTCGTCGCGCTCGCCTTCGGATGTTGGCTCGGCTCGATGCGCAGCGGCCTGGTGCGCATGTTCGTCGGCGGAGTGTGCGCGCTGCTCACGCTGTTGCCGTCGTTCGACGTGCACCTCGTGCCGCGCAGTTGGCGCGAGCGCGCACACTTCCGTTGGGGCCATGCGATTCCTGCGGAGCCAGGCAGCGCTTCCGCCGCGCAGCAGAAGAGCGAACGTGAGCGCATCGCGGCGCTCGAGCAACAGCCCGACGACGCAACGGCGCGCGCAGAGCTCGCCCAACTGTGGCGGCAACTCGAGTACTGCAGCGAGTACGCGATGTGGCGCAAAGGCGTGGTCGACATCGAGAACTGGATCGAAGTCGGTCGCGCGCTCGGCCTGCACACGAAGCCGGGCGAGTCGATGGTGCTCGGCAACATCGGCGCGTTCGGTTACTTCGCGCCGGAACTCGTCGTGTACGACACGCAGGGTCTCACCAACACCGAGCCGTTGCTTCCGGTCGATCCCGACGCACGCACGATGCCCGGGCACGATCGCAAGATCGAAATCGCGGGCTTCGAGAAGTACAGCCCGACCTACTACAATGCGCGCATCGTCAACGCAGCGGCGCCGTGGACGATTCTCCCGCGCGCTTGGCTCGATTTCGACGCCGACGGAGCAGCGCTCGGACCGAATGAAACCGCGCGCGCGAAGTTCGAGTTCGTGCTCGCTCCGCTCGACGCGGCCAAGGGCTTTCGCGCGAACACGCTGCTCTTGTTGATCAAACACCGCCGTTGACGCGCGCCATGCGTCGGCTAGAACGCGGCGCATGACGACCCTGCTCGAAGACTTCCGTCCGTTGCTCGACGCCGCCGTCGGCATCGCGGTCGACGACCCGGCGCGCGCTTGCGCCGAACTCACGCGACGCCTCGATCCGACTTCGCCCGCCGCGCGCGCGCTCAACGCGAAGCTGCTCGCACGCCTGAATGCCGGCGAAATCGCCAATCGCGGCGCGCTGCCGGTCAAGTACGGCCGCGTCTGCAAAGCGAGTCCCGAGACGAACGACTTCTCGATCGATGTCGTCCACATGAACGGCGCCGGGCCGCAGCACCGCCATCCGGCCGGCGAGATCAATTGGTGCGTCACGCTCGACGGCGCGCCGACCTTCATGGGTCGCCCCGCGGGCTGGGTCGTCGAGCCCCCGGGCTCGCAACATGTTCCGACCGTCGCGGACGGCACGATGTTGATCGTGTACTTGCTCCCGCAGGGCAAGATCGAGTTCCAGGCTTAGCGCGGGCCCGCTACACTGCTCGCCCATTTTTCCAGGACCAGGACTCCCCGATGCAACTGAGCGCCCTCGATCTCCGTAAGAACATCCTCATCGAATACGAGGGTCGCATGTGGACCGTCATCGAGTGGAGCATCATGCGCAACGACCGCCGACAAAAGGTGTTCGTGACGATCAAGGATCTGCTCAGCGGACGCGTCAAGGAATTGACCGAGCACGGCGATTCGCGCTTCGAAGTGCTCGACAAGGACAACGTCGAGCTCTCGCACTCCTACAACGACGGCCTCGAAGCCGTGTTCTACGACAAGGACGGCGGCGAGCACCGTTGTGTACTGGAGGCGGCCAAGGACGCGCTGCAGTGGGGCTCGGACTCGTACATCGGGTTCATGGTCAACGAGAAGCTGATCATGGTCTCGCCGCCCTCTTCGGTCGTGATCAAGGTCAAAGAGTGCGCGCCGCCGATGAAGGGCGGGAACAACTCCTGGAAGGACGCGGTGCTCGAAAACGGCGTCAAGGTCAAGGTTTCCAACCTCGTCAACGTCGGCGAGCGCGTGCGCATCGATCCCGTGACGCTCGAGTTCCGCGAACGCGTCACCAGCTAGCGACGCGCGCACCTCAGCGCCGCTCGGTATCACCCTCACGCGTCGAGTCCCCACCGGACTCGGCGCGTTTGCGTTTTCCGCGCGGAGGCTGAGCTCGTTCCGCGTCGTCGTTCGGAGCGTCGCGCGTTGGGCTCGCATCTGCGGGAGGACGCGCGGCCGCAGCCTGTTTGTCGATCTTGTAGATCAGCATGTCGCGGCCCGAGTACTCGACGCCGTTGCCGTCGAAGCGCACGACGAGTTCGTGGCGCGCCATGAATTCGGCGTACACGAGCTTGGCCTCGGCGTAATTCGGATCGCGCTGCAACGCGCGGTTGCGCGAGAGGATCGCGTAGTCGTAGCCCTCGACCTCGCGCGTGCGATCGGGGACGGCGATGCAACGCAGCGCGAGGACTTCGTAATCGGCGCTCGCCGCTTCGATCTGGGGCGTGCGTTCCTCGCGCACGATGCGCGCACCCTTGGGGATGTTCGCGAGCACCCACTCGAGCGCGGCTTGGCGCGAGTCGGGCATGTCGACCTTGGCGATCTTCGTTTGCGCGTCGAGCAACGCGCGCGTGCCGCACGCCGCGATCACGAGCACGGCGACGCCGATCGAAGCGAGCGAGCGTCCGCGCTCGGCGAAGGCACGGCCTCGTCCGACCCACTCGACCGCCGCTTGCACGACGCACGCCGAAAGCACGGCCAGGGCAGGCAGCGCGGGAAGCAGGTGGCGCAGGAAAAACACGGCGTAGAAGCCGAGAAACACGAAGTTGGCGAGTGCTGCGATCGAGAGCAGTGCCGTGCGGCGCGCATCGCGCACCGTGAGCCACGCAGCGCCCATCACCGCGGCGATGGTCAGTTCGCGCGGCCAACCGAAGCGCCACATGCGCTCGATGTAGGCGAGCCAGCTCGAGCCCGAGGCGTCGGTGTGCAGCGGCCAATCCTGCTTGTACACCTCGTCGAGAAAGCTCACCGAGGTCATGAAGCGCGAGAACTCGAACAGCGCGAACGGCGTCGTCGCGAAGAACACGATCGGTACGAGCGCGAGGCCGAACAAGGCTCGCGTGTGATGGCGAAGGCCGGCGACGCTCGGAGCGAACGCGTGCGCGACGAGCAGCGCCGCGGCGGCCGGATAGGAGTTGTACTTGCAGCCGACGGCGAGCCCGGCGCACACGCCCGCGAGCACGTAGTCACCGAGTTTGCGTCCGGCGACGTACACGCGTGCCGCAAACAGGATCGACAGCGTCGTCCACAGGCTCGCCGGCGGATTGACCGTCACGAGGAAGCTCATCCCCGTGAACATCGGTGAGCACGCGAGCCAACACGCGGCCGCGATGCCGGCCCACGCGCCGACGAGGCGACGCGCGAGCAAAGCAGTGGCGACGAGCGTCGCGAGAGAGATCGCCATCACGAACAAGCGCCCGACCACGAAGTGCTCAGGCGTCGCGACTTCCGGTGTGAAACCGGCGGTGCCGCCGTAGCCGAGCAGGTCGAGCAACTTGTAGAGCGCGCCCAGCGAGTAAGCGGTCCAGCCGGGATAGAGAAATTCGGCCGGCCGCAGCACTCCGCGCGCGGCGGCGAGCGCCGGGTCGACGACCGCAGGTTCGTCCGAATAGCCGTCGAGCGCGAAGCTGTACCAAGCCGCGCTCGAGCGCGTCGCAGCGAGCAACACCAGCAGCGCGATGCACAGCCACCACGCGCGGCGGCCGCCGGGAAAACGCTCGTCCTCGAGCTGCTGCGCTGTGTCGGCCATGCGGCGCCTACGTTAGCAGGCACGCAAGATCGAGCGAGCGTAGTGAGTCGTCGCGCCTTCGCGCCCCGCCGCTCGATCGCCGACGCGGCACCATGAATCCGTCGCTGTGGATGCGACGCTCAGCCGCACGTGTCGAGGTCGACGTCGCTCTGCGGCTTGGCGGCCGGCGACGGACGCCCGCCGTGACGCGCGCCTTGACGCGGAGCACCGCTGCGCGCCAGTGCTCGCAAATACGCGTCGACGAGATCATCGCGTTGCGCGACTTCAAGCGCTTCGAGCACGAGCTTCTTGTTGTCGGGATCCTTCCAACGCACGAGCGCCTTCTGCAAACGCCGCTCGCGCCCGCCGCGCGGCACGTACAGCTCCTGGCGCGTCAACGGATCCTTGCCCGTCGTGTACTGGATGCACGCGCGCGTCATCGGTAGCGGGATGAATTCCTGCACTTGCTCGGGCGAGTAATTGCGCTCGAGCAGCTTCTCGAACAGCAGCACCGCGTCGCGCATGGTCGTGCCCGGATGGCCGACGATGAAGTAGTTGACGAGGTGCTGATCCTTGCCAAGGTCGTCGCAAGTCTTCTTGTAGTCGCGCTCGTATTCCTCGTA
>CAYHRR010000094.1:0-10297 GCA_964358875.1 uncultured Planctomycetaceae bacterium
CCGGCCTATCTGGCCGTCTCGTCGCTGATCAACATGTGCATCGGCATACCGTTCGTGTTGCTCGGTGTGCTGTGGTTCGGCTACCTCGATCCGCAGGTCGTGCCGCCGCCGCCGATCGACGGCAGTCCTGCGTACATCCCGCTGGGATTCGGCCTCGCGCTCGTGATGCTGCCGCTCTTGTTCGTGCTGCAAGTCACGTTCGCGCTCGGACTCGGCTACTTCCTCTCGGCGCTGAATCTGCTGGTGCGCGACACGTACCACGTCATCGGTGTATTCCTGACCGTGTGGATGTTCGCGACGCCGATTTTCTACTCGCCGGCGCAGGTCGAGATCGCGGGTTACGGCTGGGTGCTCGCGATCAACCCGATGAACTGGCTCATCGATGCGTACCGCGCTGTGCTCGTGTACGGCAACTGGCCGGACTTCGCCGCGCTTGGATATTTCGCCTTGGTCGCAGCGCTGGTGTTCTTCGCCGGTGTTTCGTTCTTCATGAAGACCAAACGTCGTTTCCCCGACCTCCTGTGAAGCGTCCATGAGCACAGCGAGCGGCAACAAGAGCGCAGCGGCGGGTGCCAGCGCGATCTACGCGCAGGACTTGTCGAAGTGCTACCGCATCTACGCCAAGCCCGTGCACCGGCTGTGGGACGTGATGTTCGGCGCGAAGCGTTACCAAGAGTTTTGGGCGGTGAAACACGTCTATCTCGACATCCCGCGCGGCAGCACGATCGGCATCATCGGCGAGAACGGCGCGGGCAAGAGCACCTTGCTCAAGCTCTTGACCGGCATCTCCGCGCCGACGACGGGCACGGTGCAAGTCAACGGGCGCATCGCGTCGTTGCTCGAATTGGGAGCGGGCTTCCATCCCGAATTCACCGGCCGCGAGAACATCTACTTGAACTGCTCGATCCTCGGCATGACCACCGAGGAGATCGACGCGCGCTTCGAGGGCATCGTCGACTTCAGCGAACTCGGCGACTTCATCGATCGGCCGGTCAAGACCTACAGCTCGGGCATGTACGTGCGTTTGGGCTTCTCGGTCGCGTCCGCCGTCGACCCCGACATCTTGTTGATCGACGAAGCTTTGTCGGTCGGCGACGAGCACTTCCGCGGCAAGTGCACCAATCGACTCAACGAGTTCCGCGAACAAGGCAAGACGATCGTGTTCGTGTCGCACGACATGGGCGCGGTCAAGTCGATGTGCCAATGGGTCGTGCTGATGGACAAGGGCGAAGTGCTCGAGCAGGGCACCGCCGAAAAAGTCGCCGACCAATACCTGAAGCGCGCTCACGCTCGCGGCAACGAACGGCTGTCGATGCTCAACCGCGGCTCGAGCGCCTATCCGCGCTGGGGTTCGGGCGAGGTCGAAGTCACCGACGTCGAATTGCTCGGTCCCGACAACGCCGTCACCCATGTGTTGGAGACCGGCAAGCCGTTCGGGCTGCGTTTGCGCTGGAAAGCGCACGGCGCGTGCACGAATCCGGTCTTTGGTTTCGGCCTGTACCGCAGCGACGGAACCTACGTCAACGGCTCGAACCACCACTGGCGCGACACGCCGATCGAAGTGCGCGACGTCGCGGCGGGCGAGGAAGGCGAGGTCGTGATTTCGAGCGAGCGCCTGCAGCTCATGCATGGCCAGTACTACGTCACGACGTTTCTGTACGACCACTCGAAGCCCGCGCCGACGCCGATCGATCACCGCGAGCACGCCTTGACCTTCGAGGTCGTCGACGCGCGGCGCTTGCAGCACGGGCTGTTTTGGTTGCCGACCTCGTGGAAGGTCGTGCGCCGTGGATCGTCGGGCGAAACCGTGCAGGAGTCGAGTTCGTGAAGGGCGACGTGCTCGCGCTGCCGTTCGATCAATACCAGCGTTATCGCCTGGCCGCGGACATCCTGCGTCAACTGCGCGGCAAAGGCGCTGCGCTCACCATCCTCGACGTCGGCGGTCGCACGGCCGTGTTGCGCGAGTTCTTGAAGGACGCGCGCATCACGCTCGTCGATGTCGAGCCTTCCGATGCGGCCGGCTTGGTGTTGGGCGACGGCGCCAAGTTGCCCTTCAAGGACGGGGCCTTCGACGCCGTGTGCGCTTTCGACACGCTCGAACACGTGCCGCCGCAATTTCGCGCCGCGTTCGTTTCGGAATGTCGGCGTGTCGCGCGGCGCTGGCTCGTGCTCGTCGGTCCCTACGACACGCCGCGCGTGGCCGAGGGCGAGCGCCTCCTGCAGCGCTTTCTCGCCGAAAAACTCGGCGAAGCGCATCGCTATCTGGGCGAGCACCTCGCCAACGGTCTGCCCGATCTCGGGCGCACGGAACAACAGCTGAAGCAGCTCGGCGCGCGCACGCTGAGCATCGGTCACGGCAACATCGATCGCTGGCTCGTGCTGCAGTGCCTGTCGATGTACATGGACTACGACCCGGCGCTGCGCGAACTCGGGCGCGACTTCCAGCGCTTCTACAACGCCGCGCTCTACGCGAGCGATCACGCCGAGCCGGTGTACCGGCATGTTCTGTGCGCGGCCTTCGGCGACGCGCCGTTGCCGACGCGTGAAGGCTTGCTCGCGGAGCCGGTCGCTCCGCGCGGCGCGTTGACGCAGACCTTCGACCTCGCCGCCGAGCTCGTGCATTTCGATCGCGAGCGCAGCACGTGGCGCAAGGAGCGCGAGGTCTTGTTCGGATCCGTCCACGAGTTGGAGCAAGACCTCGACGGCCATCGGCGCAAGACGGCCGAGCTCGAGCGCGAACGCGGAGCCAAGGCCGCGGAGGTGGCCGGCGCGCGCGGCGAGTTTCAGAAGGCGCTCGCCGACGTCGAGCGCGATCTGCAGGGCCATCGCAAGGCGCTCAAGGACGTTCACGAACTGCTCGATGGGCACCGGGCGGCGTTGCAACTCGCGCGCGACGAAATCGAGCAGTTGCGCGCCTTGCACGGACATTCCGAGACGGAGTACCGCGCCGTGCTCGCTGATCGCGACGCGCACCGTTCGACCGCGACGGACCTGCAACAGCGACTGCTCGATGAGCAACGCCAGGGCGGTCTGGCGCGAGCCGCGCTCGAGCACGACCTCGCCGGACATCGCGACGCGCTGGGGGCGCTGCACGCCGACCTCGCCGGCCACAAGAAGCTCGTCACGCAGTTGCGTGCCGAGGTCGCGCACGCGCGCTCGGAATACGAGGCCGTCAGCGCGGAGGTTGCGCAGTTGCGTGCGAATGCCGAGGTCCTCACGGCGGACCTTGCAGGCCAACGCAAGCACGCTGAGACGCTCGCGCGGGAGCTCGTTGCCGCGCGTGCGTACGGCGCGGCGCTCTACGAGCAGTCACAGGCACAGCGCGCGCGTGCCGAGGTGCTCGCCGCGGACCTCGAAGGCCACCGCACCTCGCTGACGACGCTGACGGCGGATCTCGATGGGCACCGACGCGTGCTCGCCGAGCAAGCGCAGCGCATCGCGAAGCATGCGAGCGACTACGCGGCGTTGGCGGAGGCGCACAACGCGTTGCACTCACAGCACACAGCGCTCGATCTCGTGCGGGCGCGACTCGAGTCCGAGCTCGCAGCCGAACGCGCGCGCCGCGTCGACGTCGAAGGAGCGCTCGCGCGTTCCGACGCCGAACTGCGCAAGACACTCGCTTTCGCGAGCGGCATCGAGGGCAGCCTCGCGCAGCGCGAACTGGTCTACGACGAGCTGCGCAAGCAACTGCGCAGTCGCTGGCGCAACTTCGTGCGCGTGTTCCGGCCGAACGGCTAGTTCTTCTTCGGCGTCATCCGAAACACCGCCGCGTCGCCGGGCGCGATGTGCACGACGCCGTCCTCGCCGGGTGTCGGATAGATCCACTCGATGCGCCAAGCGTCACCGACGTCGATGGCGATGCGCTCGGGCCAGTATTGTTCGCTCACCTTGCCGTGAGTTCGGATCGTCTCAAAAGGCAGTGCTGCCCCGATCACGGCGGCGCCGTCGAGCATCCAAGTGCGAGCGTACTTCGATGTGTCGGAGATCGAAAACGGCGCCGTCGCGGCGTCACCGACGCCGAGGCGCGCGCTGAGTTCAGCGGAGGACCACGACCAAGAGTGGTTCGAGGGGTCGAATCCGCGCGCGTCGATGAGTGGACTCGGCACGAGGGCCGCGAGCTCCTTGATGCGTTCGACGTTCGGTTTGCGTCCCTGCGAGTCGATCCAACCGAACTCACCGGTGATGCACAGCCGTCCACCCGCGGCGCAGTAGCGCTTCAAGCGCAACATGTCGGCGTCGTCGACCACGAGCACAGTGCTGAGCACGAGCAACGGGAAGCGCGCGACAGTCGCGGCGTCGACCTGCGCGAGCGGCACCGAGCCCGGCATCGTCCCTATGTCCCAGAGCATTGCGATCCAGCGCTCGCGCGCGAGTTCGAACGCGCCGTGCTCCTCCTGATAGCTCGCAAAGCGCTTGGGCCAAGTCGCTCCGTCGCCGAGCGCGTCGCGCATCCACGCCGCGGAGATCGACGCGTCGCTGTGGACGAGCGCAACGCCTTGCGGCTCTGGCCGAAAGCGTCCGATGCGCTTCTGCACCGCGCGGATGTCCGCGATCGCACGCGCGAGCGCCGCACGCTGCTCGGGTTGCCTCGCGAGTTCGGCTTCGCTCCACAACACGACGCCGTCGCCGCCGTACATCCAGAACTCCCAGGCCTTCCGCGCGCTGAACACGGGCCCGCGCGCGTCGAGGAACATCGTCGCAAGCATGCGCTGCTCCGGACGACGCAGCGTGAAGGCCATCTCGCGTGCGTCGCCGACTTCGTAGCACTCGAGGAAGTCGAGCTGCGGCAACACGCGCTCGATCGACACGCCGCCGAAGGCCGTGCGACCGACGAGTCCGAGCAAGCCGACCGGCGTCGCGGGCGACAACGCTCGCGAGCGCCGCGCCAACTCGCCGAGATCGTCGAGCAACACCTGTTGGTGGAATTCGCGGCGCGCGAGCCACGCTCCGAGCGCACTCGTGTCGGCTTCGCGAAGGAGATCGAGCGCGCCCTGCGTCGTGACCGCGGACAACGCGAGCTCGATGCCGCGATGCGCCGCGAACGGCTTCCAGGCCGCCTCGCAGTCGGCGCATTGGCAGATGTCTTCGGGGCCGCCGCCCGCGGTGAGTCCTACCTCGTCACCGAGCGACACGCCGAAGCCCTGACGCCCGTCGCGCGCCTTCAAACTCTCCTCGAGTTGCTTCGCCATGCGCTCGCGCGTCGCCGCTGCCGTCAAGCACGGCTCGCGCACGAGCAAGGCCGGATCGCGCGTTTCGTACCAGCGCTGCCAGCGCGCCGCGTAGTCCTTCGACTCGCGCTCGACGTGCAGGTCGTTGCGTCCGGGCGCGTTGAACACGAAGTAGTCGAGGCCGAGTTCGCGCAGCTCGCGCGCCTCGTCGTCGCGACGCACGCACGCGCCGCCGAACTGGCGCACGATCTCGCTCGCCCCGGGTTTCTCGGCCCACACGAAGACGGGGAAGTGCTCCCACGCTTGCGCGACCGGATGCTGAGGCGCAACCGAGGCGACGAGCAGCGTGATGAGAGTCGGTGCGAACATGCTGAGTGAGCGTGCCGCCGTGGCGCTCGCCCGGCGATCGACGCTAACCTTAGCGGCCCGCGCGGCGCGGCAGCAGCTCTTGAGCACCTTCAACTTCGATCCGGTTCGATTCGCCGAGCGCGTGGCGGCGTGGCTGATTCCCGAGGGCGCCGACAGCGACGTGGTCGTGTCCTCGCGCGTGCGGCTGGCGCGCAACGTCAAGGGCTATCCCTTCGTCACGAAGCTCTCCGACGAACGCGCCGTCGAGCTCTCGGAGCAGCTGCGACCCGCGCTGCAGGCCTTGGACATCGACGGGTCGATGAACTGGGTTTCGATCGCCGATGCGCCGGTGGTGCTGCGCTTGCTGCTGCGCGAGCGTCACATCGTCAGCCGTGATTTGGCGCCGATTCCCGAGGAACGTGCGGCAGCGGCCGGCCGTGCCGTGGTGTTCAGCGACAGCGAGCGTGTGTCGGTGATGGTCAACGAAGAGGACCATCTGCGTGTGCAGTCGATGGCCTGCGGCTTTCGCCTGGAGGAGGCCTGGCGCGTGGCCTCCGAGCTCGACCGCGAACTCGAGGCGCGCGTCGCCTACGCCTACGAGCCGCACTACGGCTATCTGACCTGTTGTCCGACCAACGTCGGCACCGGACTGCGCGCGTCGGTGATGCTGCACTTGCCGGCGCTCGCTTTGCTGCCGACGGAAATCGAAAAGGTCTTCACGGCGGCGACGCGTACCGGCTTGGCGATCCGCGGCCTGTACGGCGAAGGCTCGCGTGCGGTCGGCGACTTCTACCAGATTTCGAACCAGATCACGCTCGGGCGCAGCGAGGAGACGTTGCTCGCCGAACTGCGCGAACTCGTTCCGGCGGTGATCAAGTTCGAGCGCAACGTGCGCGCCGAGCTGTTCAAGGCGCAGAAGGACAAGCTTCTCGATCGCGTGCGGCGCTCGCACGGATTGCTGCGCACGGCGCGCGCGATGCCGACCGACAACGCGCTCGCGCACCTTTCCAACCTGCGTCTCGGCGCGTTGCTCGGCGTGTTCGAGGACGGCAGCACGGCCGATCTCGCGCGCATGCGCGTGCAGATCCAAAAGGGCCACCTGCAGGTGCTGTCGCAGCGGCGCATGGCCGAGGAACTCGTCGACGCGACGGAGCGCGACCGCATGCGCGCCGAGTTTTTGCGCGCTTGTTTTCGCAGCTAGCCTGGGCGCGCGAGTGAAGCGGCGCGCGCGCCGCCCGTGCATCGGCGCCGCACGCAGCGAAAGAAGTTCCGCGCGCTGTGCAGCGACTTCCTTCCAGAACGCGCGCGGCAGGCTCCGATAGGTTTCGGCACCGCGCCATGATCGCCAGTTTCCTGTGCACCTTGACTCTCTTGGGAGAGCTGCCGCCGCTGCGCCTCGAGCTGCTCGAAGGGCGCGCGCGCTGTGTCGACGGTGCCGGCGTGGGCGAATGGACGACGCCGGGCGTGCGCGCCTACGAGGGCCCCGGATACCTCGAATGCGCAGCGCTTTCGCGTGTCGATCTGCGCTGGAGCGGCGTGGCGAGTCTCTCGATCGAAGGTCCCGCGGCGTTCGAGTGGCGCAGCGCGCGCGGGCTGAACGGCGCACTCTGCGTCGAATTGCTGCGCGTGGGCAACGCGAATTTCGAGGTGCGCCGCGGCCCTGTGCGCATCGCGCTCCCCGAGGGTTGGGTGATCGACGTCGAGCGTGGCGCCGGGTCGCTGCGTCGCTTGCCCGATGGTCGGATCGAAGTCGACTACGACGCGGGAGCCCCGCTGTTGCTCGCGCACGAAGACGAGCACGGCGCGGTGCGGCCGCCGTGGACGCTTTTGCCCGGCGGTCACGTGCGCCTCGATGCGCGCACCGGCGCTCCGACTGCGGTGCGGCGCAGCGAAGGACGCGTGCTCGCCAATTGGGAGCGACCCGAGAACGAAGTGCGCGAGGCACGCGCACGCTGCGCGCCGTGGACGGCCTTTGCTTGGCCGTGGAATGTCGAAGCGATGGAAGCGCCGCCGGCAGCGGAACCGCCGTCGACATTCGCGGGTTCGGCGAACGCCGAGCACGCGCCGATCGTCGAACGCGGCCTGCTCGACGTGCCGCAAGCGCCGGTGCTCGAATTCGTTGCGCCGCCCGCTGCGCCGTCGATCGAAGTGCCGTCGATCGCTACGCCGTCGATCGCTACGCCTTCGATCGAAGTGCCGATCGAGCAGCTCGAGCTGCCGCCGCCGCTGGAAAATCCCTGGCGTCTCGCGCCGTGGGGCGCGCCCTGGAACAACGGAACGCGCTGAAATCAGCGCGCGGCGGCTCGACCGAGTCGAACCACCGCGCTGTCGTGTGAACAGCGGCTCGTTACGGTCGCGCGAAGCTCTCGCTGTGCTGGAACAGTTCGAGCGCTTCGGTCAACGACGCGACTTCGACTTCCGGCTCGACCTTGAGTGCGCCGTCGCGACACGCGTCACCGGTGCGCACACCGATCGTGCGCAAGCCCGAGCGCGTGCCCGCCGCGATTTCGAGCGAGCTGTCGCCGATCACGAAGCTCTTCCGCAGCTGCACGCCGTCGCACTGTTGTGCGTGGAAGAAAATTCCGGTGTCGGGGAGGCGGAACACCGAGCACTTGCGGTGCGCGCCGCTGCCGCCGTGCGGATCTTCGAGGCAGGCGTAGTTGCGAGCGATCGAAACGCCGAACCCGCGCAGGTGCTCGAGCAGCGCGTGCTCGAACTCGAACCACGCTTCGTCGCGCACCGTGCCGCGCGCCACGCCGTCTTCGTTGCCGATCAGGTACACGCGCCAGCCCGCCTGACATGTGCGGAACAGGGCGTCGATTGCACCTGGAACGAAACGCACCTTGTCGAAGCGCTCGAACACGCCGTTCGAGGGCATTTCGAGCAACGTGCCCCAGCGATCGATGAACAGGCCGCGAGCCGGAGCTTCGGTGCCGGGGATCGGAGCGAACGAACGGCGAGAGCGTGATTGGCGCATGCGCGGGAGTTCCAGGGTGCTGGTGGAAGGACACCCGATTGTCGGCGCGCTCGCGCGGCGCTTGAGCCCTTTCAAGATCGAGTCGGTCGGCGGTCGATTCGAACTTTGCCGGCGACGCATTCCGTTCCGACCTTGCTCGCCAAAGTGGGGCAATCTTCAGGGTGGCTCGCCGCGGCGAGACAAACATGCACCCCACGCTTCGCATCGCGTTGCTCGTCGATCCGCTGGGCGCGCTCGTCGGCAGCGGGCGCCACGCCTTCGAGCTTTCGAACGAGCTCGCGCGACGCGGTCACATCGTGCGCGCGTTCGGCATGCCGCCGGGGTTGCTCGCCGGCGCCGACGATGCCGCGCGCGACTCCGACGTCAAACTCGGCGCGAGCGTCGCGCTGTTCGGACCCGACGCGATCCTCGCCTACGACGCGCGTTCACCGGCAGCGCTCGTAGGCGCGCGTTGCGCACGACGTCGGCGCGTTCCGCTGGTGCTCGTCGAAACGGGCGCATGGGGCGCGCGGCGCTGCTTGCAACGCATGCTGTGGGGCGTCGGCGAAGCACTGTGGGGGCGTTACGTGCGTGCATCCGCTGCTGCGGTGATCGTGCTCGATCCGGTCGGGCGCGAGGCTGCGCTGCGGCGCGGATTCTCGCCGGATGTCGTGCGCATCGTTCCGCACGGAGTCGACCTCGAGCAGTACCGACCGGGGCTGACCTGCGAGCAACTCGCGCAACACCGGATTCGCGGGCGCATCCTGACTTGCCGCACGTCGTACACGGAGCCGGGCGAAGCTGAACTCGTGCTCGACAGCTTCACGCGCACGATCGGGCAGCGCGGTGACTGGTCGCTCGTGTTCGCGGGCGTCGGCGCTGCGCCTGCGCCGTTGCGCGCGTCGGCCCAGCGCCTGGGAGTCGGGGCCTACGTGCACTTCTTGGACCTCGCCGAGGCCTCCTTCGCTCAGTTGATCTCGTCGAGCACCCTGTTCGCGATCCCGCGCGAACGCGGCTCGGCGTCGCTGCTCGATCTCGCGCGCGCGTTCGCCTGCGGCGTGCCGGCGTTGGCCGTCGACAGCGTGCGCACGCGCAGTTTGCTCGCGCACGACGAGCATGGCTTGCTGGTCTCCGGCAGCGGACTCGAGGCGTGGACCGAGGCACTGCGCCGCGGAGCCTCGTCGCCCGAGGCGCGCAAGCGTTGGGGCCGGGCGGCGCGCCGGCTCGCCGAAGAAACTTTCAGCTGGTCCGCCGTCGCCACGAACTTCGAGACGTCTCTGCGCGTGGCGACAACGAACGCGGCCGATCCGGCGCGCGTCGCGCCCGGCTCGGCCGCGCATGCAGCTCGCGGATGATCAGCCCTGCGTCGCTTTGCGCAGCTCGTCCTTCAAGAACTTCATGTCGGCCGAGTACTGCTTGACGGCGAGCAACGACTTCTCGTCGATCTTGGTGAAGGCTGCGCCGATCTTGACGCCGCCGCCACGCTCCTCGACCTCGGCGACAACGGCCAGCGCCTCGCAGTAGCCGGTCTTGAGCAGCGGCAGGCGGAAGCGCACGCGCAACTCGGTGCCGATGGCGAGCAACTGGCCCATCGCGAAGATGTCCATGCCGGTGTCGCCGCCGTTCCAACCGAAGTGCAGGCCGCGTTCATCGAGGCTCGCCATGCGTCCCAAACCGCTCCAACCTTGGCCTGCGGCGGAGGCTTCGGTCTTGAGCGAACCTTGCGTGCGGCGCGCGGCCGACAGGAAGTGCTCGATGCGCGCGGCATCGGTCGGGCTGAACAACACGGTCGCCTCGTCGTCCGTGGCGCCGGTTGCGGCAGCAG
>CAYHRR010000095.1:0-10285 GCA_964358875.1 uncultured Planctomycetaceae bacterium
ATCTTCGCCTTTTGCTTCTTCTGGAACCGACTGATGTTCCAGCCCGAGCAGATTGCCGACGACCTGCGCGAACGCGGATCGTTCATCCCCGGCATTCGCCCGGGCGCCAAGACGGCCGAGTTCCTCGACCACACCTTGACGCGCATCACCTTGGCGGGCGCAGCCTTCCTCGCGGTGATCGCCGTGCTCCCGGGATTCGTCACGGCGTCAACACCGTTGACTCCGGCGATGGCGTACTTCCTCGGCGGCACGTCGGTGCTCATCGTCGTCGGCGTGGCGATGGACATCGTGGACAAGCTCAATGCGCAGCTCGTGATGCGCAACTACGAGGGCTTCATGAAGGGCGGCACCGCGGGCACGGGCTGGACGCGCAAGCAATAAAGCCATGCCGACCGTCTTCATTCTTCTTGGCCCGCCGGGGGCAGGCAAAGGCACGCAGGCGGTACGCCTGAGTGCTGCGCTCGCGCTCCCGCACGTGTCGACCGGTGACCTCTTCCGAGAGAATCTCGGCAAGGGCACCGAACTCGGCATCAAGGCCAAGGGGTTCATGGAGTCAGGTCGACTCGTGCCCGACGACGTCGTGATCGACATGCTTTTCGAGCGCGTGTCCAAGCCCGATTGCAAGAGCGGTTTCTTGCTCGACGGCTTTCCGCGCACCGTAGCCCAGGCTGCGGCACTCGATCGCCGGCTCGCCGGTTGGACGGTGCGCGCGCCTTCGATCAACGTGCCCGACTCGGCGCTCGTCGAGCGGCTGGCGGGACGCGCGACTTGCAAGGCCTGTGGGCACGTGCATCACCTACGCTTCTCTCCGCCCAAGGTCGCCGGTCGCTGCGATCGTTGCGCCGGCGAGCTCTATCAACGCCCGGACGATTCGCGCGAGGTCGTCTCCAAGCGTCTGTCGGTGTATCGCGAACAGACCAAGCCGGTCGAGGACCACTACAACCAGCTCGGTGTGCTGAGCGTCGTCGACGGAGACCGCTCCCCTGACGATGTTTTCACCTCGCTGCTGCGCGCTACGCGCGGGGAGCAAAGCTAGTGGCCAAAGAAGAACCGATCACGGTCGAAGCGGTCGTGACCGAGGCGCTGCCCAACGCGCGTTTTCGCGCGAAGCTGGCGTCCGGCCACCAGATCCTCGCCCACGTCAGCGGCAAGATGCGCATGCACTACATCCGCATTCTCCCAGGGGACAAGATCACCGTCGAAATGTCCCCCTACGACTTGACCAAGGGTCGCATCATTTATCGTGGCGACCGCAAACGGAGTTCGAGTTCATGAAAGTGCGTTCCAGCGTGCGGCGTATGTGCGCCAGCTGCAAAGTCGTGCGACGCCGCGGCGTCGTCTTCGTCATCTGCAAAGAGCCGACGCACAAACAGCGTCAGGGCAAGTAACGGAGATCAGACAGCATGCCCCGTCTCATCGGCGTCGACATTCCCGCACAGAAGCGCCTCGAAATCGCGCTCACGTACATCTACGGCATCGGCCGCTCCACCGCGCAGAAGATCTGCAAGGAGGCCAAGCTCGACCCGGGCATGCGCGCCCGCGATCTCAATGAAGATCAGATCGCGCACCTCGCGACGTACATCCAGCGCGTGTACGCGGTCGAAGGCCAGCTGCGGCGCCAGGTGGCGTCCAACATCAACCGCCTGCGCGAAATCGCGTGCTACCGCGGACTGCGACACCGTCGCGGTTTGCCGGTGCGCGGTCAGCGCACGCGCACCAACGCCCGTACCCGCAAGGGTCCGCGCAAGACGGTCGCCGGCAAGAAGTCCGTCAAGGGAATGAAGTAGTTCGCCATGAGCAAAGCAGCAGCACCGAAGAAAAAGATCAAGCGCAACGTCGCCCGTGCCGTCGTGCACATCAAGGCGTCGTTCAACAACACGCACGTCACGGTGACGGACGCGAACGGCGACACGATTTCGTGGGGCTCGGCCGGCATCGTCGGCTTCAAGGGCACACGCAAGTCCACGCCTTTCGCGGCGACTCGTGCCGCCGAACACGCCGCCCAGAACGCGGCGCGTCAGGGCGTGCGTGAGGTGCTCGTACGCGTGCGCGGCGCCGGCTCCGGTCGCGAGTCCGCGATCCGCGCCCTTTCCAATGCCGGTCTCAACGTCGTCGCCATCGAAGACGTGACGCCGCTCCCGCACAACGGTTGCCGCGCGCGCAAGCGTCGTCGCGTCTAAGGGCACACGAGGAACACACATGGGCCGTCATATCGACAACAAGTGCAAGCTGTGCCGCCGCGAGGGGATGAAACTCTTCCTCAAGGGCCAGCGTTGCTTCACCGACAAGTGCGCCGTTTCACGCCGCGACTATCCGCCGGGCGTGCACGCGCAAAAGCGCACCAAGGTCACCGACTACGGTGTGCGCGTGCGTGAAAAGCAAAAGCTGAAGCGCATCTACGGCGTGTGGGAGCGACAGTTCAAGCTGTACTTCCGCGAGGCCGAGCGCATGAAGGGCAACACCGGCGAGAACCTGATGGTGTTGCTCGAGCGTCGGCTCGACAACGTCGTCTTGGCCAGCGGATTCGCGCTGTCGCGCAACCACGCGCGCCAACTCGTCAACCACGGCCACTTCTCGGTCAACGGTCGCTTCGTCGACATCGCTTCGTTCACCGTGCGCCCCGGCGACGTCGTCGGCGTGCGTGGCAAGGACGCCGTCAAGAAGCAGGTCGCCGACGCCCTCGAAATCAACAAGTCGCAACCCGTGCCCGCGTGGCTCGAGGTCAACCGCGACAATCTGACCGCGCGTGTCGCAGCGCTTCCCAAGCGCGAAGACGTGCCGCATCCGATCCAAGAACAGCTGATCATCGAGCTCTGCTCCAAGTAGTCCGCGTTCTCCGCCCAGGACGCAAGAAGGATCCCGACTCATGAGAATCCGTTGGCGCAATTTCGAACTGCCCAGCAAAGTCGTGCCCGACCGCGCGACTTTGACCAAGGAGTACGGCCGCTTCGTGATCGAGCCGTTCGAACAAGGCTTCGGCCACACGATCGGCAACGGTCTGCGACGCGTGCTGCTCTCGTCGATCGAGGGCACGGCGGTCACCGCCGTACGCATCGAAGGCGCCCAGCACGAGTTCGACTCGTTGACCGGCGTCTACGAGGACGTCACCGACATCATCCTCAACATCAAGCGCCTGCGCATTCGCTACGAGGGCAACGACCCGATCGTTTGCCGCGTACAGAAGAAGGGCAAGGGCCCGGTGACGGGTGCCGATGTGATGTGCCCCGGTGACACCAAGGTGATCAACGGTGACCTGCACCTCTTGACGCTCAGCTCCGACCGCGAGTTCAAGATGGAACTCGACGTGCGGCGCGGACGCGGCTACGTGCCGTCGGACGAGAACCTGGCCGACAAGGGCCAACTCGGCACGATCCCCGTCGACTCGATCTACTCGCCGGTGCACCGCGTGCGCTACTCGGTCGAGGCGACGCGCGTCGGCAAGTTCACCAACTATGACCGCCTCGTCCTCGAGATCTGGACCGACGGAACCGTCGCCCCCGAGCTCGCGCTGGTCGAAGCGGCCAAGATCTACCGCAAGCACCTCAACCCGTTCGTGTTGTTCGACGCGAGCCGTGACGAGAACCCGCTTGCCGAGGATCCCTCGACGTCGCCGTTCAACGAGCGCAACCGCGAGACCACGAAGGTCCAAGCCGTCATGTCGGCTCCGATCTCCGACTTGGAACTCTCGGTGCGCGCGCGCAACTGCCTCGACGGCGCCAACATCACGACCGTCGGCCAGCTCGTTTCGATGAGCGAAGCCGAGGTGATGAACCTGAAGAATCTGGGCAAGACGTCGCTGACCGAGATCAAGACCAAGCTCGCGGAACGCGGGATGTCGCTCGGTTCCAAAGTGACGAGCTGAGCCGCGCCCAAGCAAACTAGACGAGCCCCAAAGACTGAAGAGTCCGCGCCATGCGCCATCGTACTGCCGGTAATCACCTCTCTCGCACGACCTCACACCGCGACGCCATGATTCGCAACATGGCGGCGTCGTTGATCGTGCACGAGCGCATCAACACGACACTGCCGAAGGCCCGCAACCTTCGGCCGTTCATCGAGAAGCTCATCACGTTGGCGAAGACGCCGACCGTGCATCGTCGGCGTCTCGTCTTCTCGCGACTGCGCGACAAGGCGGCGCTCGCCAAGCTCTTCGAAGTCATCGGTCCGCGTTTTGCCAAGCGCCCCGGCGGCTATACGCGCATCCTGAAGCGTGAACGTCGACGCCTCGGCGACGGCGGCGAGCAGGCGATCATCGAGTTCGTCGAGCGCACACCGCGCGAGACGCCGCCGCCGGCGACCGAAAAGGCCGACGCCGCCAAGGCTGAAGCCAAGCCCAAGAAGGCGAGCAAGAAGGCGGCTGCGACGAGCTGAACGCAGCACGCACTTCTGATTTCGAGCGAGGCCCGCTGCGCGACGTGCGCTGCGGGCCTCGCTGTTTTGCGCGCACGTTGCTGCTGCGGCGGAGACGCAGGAGCTTTGAACCGATGCGCGTGCCGAAGCACTCCCTCGGGGGCGCGAAGTCGGCCGCGATCGCGGCTCGGAGCAGCTACATGCGCGCCAAACGCACGCGCCCCTTGCCCAACAATTCGTCGACGCGCTCGGCGAGCTCCGCCGAGATATGGACGCGGAAATTCGAACCTGCGCGCACTCTGCGCAGCGCGCCGTCGTTGCCACGCACCTGAAAATACACGGGCCGTTTGCCTTGGTGGCGCTTGAAGGCTTCGCGCAGCGGCTCGAGAACGCCTGCGTCGTCGGGCTCGAGGTGCACGACCAAGCCGCCCTCGAAGCGAGCGAGCGCCTCCTCGACGGTCAGCAGTTCCTCGAGCATCAGCGCGGGTTCCTCACCGCGTTCCTCGATCTTGCCGCGGACGATGGCGACCGTGTCTTCGAGCAGGCGCTCCTTGAACTGTTCGAGCGCGCGCGGGAACACCGTGACGTTGACGCCGCCCTCGAGGTCCTCGAGACGGAAGCGCGCCATCTTCTTGCCGGCGAGCTTGCCGTTCTTCACGACCGTGGTCGAAAGCCCGACGATCAACCCGGCGATCGAGACCTCACCGCCGCCCGTGCGCTCGGCGAGTTGCACGGTCGAGCAGCTCGACAGCATCGAGAACAAACCGGCACGCTCCTCGAGCGGGTGACCGGAGATGTAGAAACCGAGCGCCTCGCGTTCCGCGCGCAGCACGTCGGATTTCGACCAGGCCTTGCTGTCGTCGATGCCGTCGCCGCGCGGCACGGTGACCGAGGGGGTCGCGCTGCCGGCCGGTGCTCCGCCGAACAGCGAGCCTTGACCCGACTTGCGATCCGATGTCGCGCGCGACGATTCCGTCATCGCCGTTTCGAGTGCCGCGAGAACCGCGCCGCGGTTGTGACCGCCGCCGTCGAAGGAACCCGCCTTGACCAGTGCTTCCCAGCACAGTCGCGGCACCTCGGTGGGATCCGATTCGCGGCACATCTCGTGCAGCGAAAGCTGCGCGTTGCGTTCCAGCAAACGTCCGCGCGTCGCTTCCAGTGCGTGGATCGCTCGCTCGCCGGTGCCTTTGATCGCGCCGAGCCCGAAGCGAATCGCGCCGTCTTCCGGCTCGAAGTGCCAGCGCGAACGCCGAATGTCCGGCGCCAGCACCGCGACGCGCGCGCGCTTGGCATCGTCGACGAGCGCCTTCACTTTGTCCGACGACTCCATTTCGCAAGCCATGTTGGCCGCGAGGAACTCGACCTTGTGGTTCGCCTTCAAGTAGGCGGTCTGGTAGGTGAGCATCGCGTAGGCCGTCGAGTGCGACTTGTTGAAGCCGTAGCCGCCGAACTTGACGATGTTCTTCCAGATCTCCGTCGCGGCCGCTTCCGCGCAGCCCTTGGCCGTCGCGCCGGCGACGAACTGCGCGGCGAACTTCTCCATGATGTCGACCGACTTCTTGCCCATGGCCTTGCGCAGGTTGTCGGCTTCGTTGAGCGAGAGGCCGCCCAGGGCGCTCGAGATCAACATGACCTGTTCCTGGTAGACGATGCAGCCGTAGGTGTCGCGCAAGAGCGGCTCGAGCGCCGCGTGCGCAAAGGTCACCGGCTCTTCGCCGTGCTTGCGGCGCACGAACATGTCGGCCATGCCGGCTTCGAGCGGACCCGGTCGGTACAGCGCGAGCACGGCGATCAGATCTTCGAAGCGGTCGGGCTTGAGGCGCGCGAGCAGTTTGCGCATGCCCTCCGACTCGAGTTGGAAGACGCCCAGCGTGTCGCCGCCGGCGAGCATCTGGTAGGTCTTCGGATCGTCGGGCAGGTGGTCGAGTAGCGGCGGTGTCGCGCCCGTGCGAGCGATGTAGCCGAGCGCGCGCTCGAGGATCGTCAGCGTGCGCAGGCCGAGGTAGTCCATCTTGACCAGCCCCAGGGCCTCGAGCTGCGGCGCGGGCCATTGCGTGACGATGTCGTCTTCGTGGCGTGCGAGCGGCACGTAGTCGACGATCGGTCGGTCGGCGATCACGACTCCGGCGGCGTGCGTCGAGATGTGGCGCGCCATGCCCTCGAGCTTCGTCGAAAGCGCGAAAACCTCGGCGAACAGCGCGCTTTCGTTGCGCACCGCGATCAACTCGGGGTCCTGCTGCAAGGCTTCGGCCAGGCTCGGCGCGTTGGGACCGGCTTGGATCTTCTTCGTGATGCGATCGACGTCCTTGAGCGGCACCTCGAGCACGCGACCGACGTCGCGCACCACCGTGCGCGAGGCCATCGTTCCGAAGGTGACGATCTGCGCGACGTTCTCCGTGCCGTAGCGTCGGCGCGTGTAGTCGAGCACCTTCTCGCGACCTTCTTTGCAGAAGTCGATGTCGATATCCGGCATCGAGATGCGCGCTGAATTGAGGAAGCGCTCGAAGAGCAGGTCGTACTTGAGCGGGTCGACCTTCGTGATCTCCAGCACGTACGCGACGATCGCGCCGGCCGCCGAGCCGCGCCCGGGTCCGACCGGAACGCCGTTGGCGCGTGCCCAACGAATCAGGTCCCACACGATCAAGAAATACGAGACGAAGCCCATCTCGCGGATCACGCGCTGCTCGTGTTCGAGGCGTGCGCGCGCTGCGACGTGTTCGGTGCCGTAGAAGCGCGCCAGGCCCGCTTCGCACAGTCGGTCGAACAGCGCGTCGGCCGTTTCGTTCGTGTCCGGATGGAACACCGGCACGTGGTACTTGCCGAACTCGATGTTGACGTCGACTTGATCCGTGACGTCGAGCGTCGCCGTCAATGCGGCCGGGAGATCGCGGAAGATCTCGCCCATCTCGGTGCGCGTGCGGAAGAACAGCGTGTCGGTGTCGAACTTGAAGCGCTTCTCGTCCGAACGCTTGGCGCCGGTGTTGATGCACAGCAGTACGTCTTGCGCCGCGCAATCCTCGTGGCGCAGATAATGGATGTCGTTCGTAGCCACCAGCGGGACGCCGGTGCGTTGGTGCAGTCGCGCTAGCGCTTCGTTCGCGCGCACCTGCAAATCGATGCCGTTGCGCTGCAATTCGAGCCAAAAATGCTCCGGACCGAACATGTCACGGAACTGCACCGCGACCGCTTCGGCCTGTGCTTCTTCACCGCGCAGGAAGAGTTGATTGACCTCGCTCGCGAGACAACCCGACAAGCACGAGATGCCTTTGGCATGGCGCGCGAGGAACTCCTTGTCGACGCGCGGCCGCGTGTGGAAGCCGTTGATGTAGGCCTCCGACGCGATCTTGAGCAGGTTGCGGTAGCCCTCGTTGTCACGCGCGAGCAGCGTCAAGTGGTGGTAGCGGTTGTCGCTGCGGTTGTGCGGTTCGAAGCGCGACTTCTTGGCGATGTAGATCTCGCAACCGATCAGCGGCTTGATCTTCTGCGCGCGGCATTTCTGGTGCAGCTCGATCGCGCCGAACATGTTGCCGTGATCGGTGAGCGCGATCGCCTTCTGCCCGTCTTGCACGCACGCCGACACGAGGTCGTCGATGCGATTGGCCCCGTCGAGCAGGCTGTATTCGCTGTGAACGTGCAGATGGACGAAGTCGGGCGCGCTCATGGACGGGCGCGAGAATAGCGCGCTGCGCCGCAGCGCACGAGGCGCGGCGCGCTGCGATTCATGCCGGCGAACGCAGCAACATCGACAGCAAGGCCTTCTGCGAATGCAGGCGATTCTCTGCTTGACGCACGACCAAACTGCGCGGCCCGTCGAGCACTGCGTCGGTGACCTCCAAATTGCGGCGCACGGGCATCGCGTGCATCAGCTTCGCGTCCGTGCCGTGCGCCATCAGCTTTTCGTCGACCATCCAACTCGAGGTGCGCGCGCGCCGGCTCGCAGCGAGCGTCGCGTTGCCGTAATCCTCGATGCTGTGCCACGAACGCGCGTACACAACGTGCGCGCCCTGCGTCGCGCCGACCGCCGTCGGTGTGTGCTCGAACTTCGCGCCTGACGCATCGGCGACGGCGCGCGCCTGGGCCAGGACTTCGCCGTCGAGCTCGAAGCCTTCAGGATGCGCCACGTTGACGTTCATGCCCTGCGCGAGCACCGCGTGCAACAACGAGTGGACCACGGCGGGGCTCGCCGGAGTCGGGGAGTGTGTCCACACGATCGCGAGCCGCTTGCCGCGCAATTCGCCGAGGGTTTCGCGCAGCGTCAGCAAATCGGCCAGGGCCTGCAGCGGGTGCCACAAGCAGCTTTCCATGTTGATCACCGGCACGCGCGAGTGTTGAGCCCAGGTGCGCATCTCCGCGTCGCGACGGTCGACGGCCCACGAGTTTCCTGCCGGCTTGGGCCGAATCGCGAGCGCGTTGACGTAGCAACTGAGCACCGCCGCCGCGTCCTTGACGTGTTCGGGTGCGCGGCCGTCCATCACCGTGCCGGAGGCCGACTCGAGCTCCCAAAAATCACTCGCGGCCGTGAGGTTGATCGTGTTGCCGCCCAACTGCGTCATCGCCGCTTCCAGCGACGCGCGCGTGCGCAGACTGCCGCGGAAGAACAAGAGTCCGACCGTCTTGCCCGACAGCTCGACCTTGGCCGGGCGCTTCTTCATGCGCATCGACAGGTCGAGCAGGTCGTCGACCTGCGCCTTGCTGAGGTCGTTCAGTGAGATCAGATGGTGGGGTGCGCGCGCGTCGGCCATGGGCCGTAGAGACTACTTGCAGATGCGCTCCAATCCATGCGCGGTCCGGCGCTCACGCGCGCTTGACAGCTCCGAAGCGAGCCTCTACAACCTTCCGCCCCACGCACCCATAGCTCAATTGGATAGAGCATCTGACTACGGATCAGAAGGTTGAAGGTTCGAGTCCTTCTGGGTGTACCCGAACGGCGTCCGGCGAGCGCATTGCGTTGTCGCCGAGGACCGGACGCGCTGACTTGGCCCCGAACTTCGCGCGCAGCTTGAACGCCACCACTACCGCCGAATCGCGCTACTCCGCAGCCGAAGCGTCGGAGGCCTGCGCGCCCGCCACGGCAGGCGACGGCGCGGACGACGCGCGCTTCATGGAACTCGCCGTCGCCGAGGCGCGCGCGGCGGGCGCGGCTGACGAGGTTCCCGTCGGTTGCGTGATCGTCGTCGAAGGACGGGTCGTCGGCAGCGGTCGCAACCGCACGCGCGAACTGGGCGATCCGACGGCCCATGCCGAGATGCTCGCCATTCGCTCGGCTTCGAGCGAGCTCGGCGCGTTGCGTTCGATCGATGTGCTGCGCTTGGGCGGTGCGACGGTCTACACGACGGTCGAGCCGTGCTTCATGTGCGCCGGTGCGCTGTCCCATGCGCGCGTCGCGCGCGTCGTGTGGGCCGTCCGCGATCCGAAATTCGGAGGCGCGGTGTCGCTCGGAAACGTGCTGACCGATGCGCGCCTCAATCATCGCTGTACGATTGCCGAAGGAGTGTGCGCCGACGAAGTGCGCGAGCTCCTGCGGTCGTTCTTTGAAGTGAAGCGTCGTCGCGCGCGCGCCTAGCGCGGTCGCGCGGCACCAACATGTAGATCACGCGGGGACCTCACGGTCCTCGCGCGGCGGAGAGATGGCAGAGCGGCTGAACGCGCCGGTTTCGAAAACCGGTGTGCCCGCAAGGGCACCGGGGGTTCAAATCCCTCTCTCTCCGCCACTTTGTTCTTTGAGCACGAGTTCGAGGGGATGCGCTCGACGTCGCGCGCGCCGGACGCGCTGGCGTTCGCAACGCGCGCGTCGGTCGGCGGTCCGGCGTTCACCAGGGCGCCGGGCCGAAGGACGTTGGGCGCCATCCTCGCGACGCCGACTGGACGTGTGCTCGCACGCGTCGCAGCCGGTCGGAATTCTTGGGAGAGGTGACCGAGCGGCTGAAGGTGCACG
>CAYHRR010000096.1:0-10262 GCA_964358875.1 uncultured Planctomycetaceae bacterium
GCCGATCAATTCCTCGACGTAGAGCACGTCGCTGTAGCGCGCGTCCTTCGTGCCGGTGCTCGCCCACAACAAGCGTTGCGGCTGCGCACCGCGCGCGGCGAGTGCCTTCCAACGCGGCGTCGCGACCATGTCGAGGAAATATTTGTAGGCCTGTTTGGCGTTGGCGATCGCGATCGTGCCGCGCAGGCTCGCGCACAGTTTCCGATCGGCGTCGCCGGCGCTCGCGGCCTTTTCATCGAGCAACGCATCGACCGCGCTGTCGACGCGCGAAACGAAGAAGCTCGCGACGCTCGCGACCTTGGCGGGATCGCCGCCGTTGGCGACGAGCGCTTCGAGGCCGGCGAGGTAGGCCTCGGACACGCGCCGGTAGGCGTCGACCGAAAACAAGAGCGTCACGTTCACGTTGATGCCTTCGCCGATCAGCGTGCGGATCGCCGGCACGCCGGCGGCCGTCGCGGGCACCTTGACCATCAAGTTCGCGCGGCCGACCTCGCGCCACAAACGCCGCGCTTCTTCGAGCGTGCCCGCCGTGTCGTGAGCGAGCTTCGGCGAGACTTCGAGGCTGACGTAGCCGTCGCGGCACGCCGTCGCCGCGTACACCGGCGCGAACAGGTCGCAGGCGCGGCGGATGTCGCTGATCGCGAGCCGTTCGTAAGCGGCCTTGGGATTCGACGCGCACAGCGCGCGCACCGTCGCGAGCTCGCCCTTGTATTCGTCGCCGCCGGCGATCGCCTTCTCGAAGATCGAAGGGTTCGAGGTCACGCCCATCAGCGCGTCGGCGTCGATTTGTGCTGCGAAGGCATCGCTGGCGAGCAGATTTCGGCGGATGAAGTCGAGCCAAATCGATTGACCGTGCGCGTGAAGCGCGGGCAGCGGATTGGCGCGCGATGCGGTGCGTTGCGTGTTCATAGGCGACATCGGAGCCGGGTGCTGACGGCAGTTCCAGCGACATGTCGGTCAGGTGCGGCTCGGAGCTGTCGAGCGCGGCGCTGGGTGCGGGGCATGGTCGGCGCCAAACAGCCCAGGGACGGGACGGAAAGGACTTCCGAGGGCTAGGCCGTCATGCGCCGACCGTGTGCACACCAATGCGCCTGCGCCGCAGTCGGTTCACGGTGCGACGGAGGCGTTCGCTCAGAGAATCGCGGGGCGCGAGCGAGCGCGCAGGACCTCGCGCTCGGCACACCCGCGCCCGGGGCGCAATCGGGGAACGTGCCGTACACTTCGACCTCCCCGCGCGCGCTGCTCCTCGTCCCACACCATGCCCCTCCCGGTCGCTTTGCTTCTCGCGTGCGCGTTCCAGTGCACCGACCCCGCGCCGCCGCCGAGCGGTTTTTCGTACGACGAACTGGTCGACCTGGAAGTCACCTTCACCGACGGCGAGACCACCAACGTCATCGTGCGCATGCCGCGCGATCCCGCCGGACCCTGTGGTTGGCCGTTGATCGTGTTCACGCACGGCCTGTTCGGACAGCGCACTTCGGTCGCGCACCTCGCGCGCGAATTCGCCGAGGCCGGGTACGCGACGCTGACCTACGACGTGCGTGGACATGACACGGCGAGCGGCTATCACACGCTGTGGGGCCAACGCGAACGACTCGACCTCGTCGAGCTGATCCAGTGGACGCAGGCCAGTTATCCCGGCCTCGTCGATCCGACGCGCACCGGGCTCGGCGGCGTTTCGCAGGGCGGGATCCTGTCCTTCGACGGCGCGGCCTGGAGCGGCTTGCCGATCGAACCCAACCCGTGGATGTCGGGGACCTATCCCACGATCGCGGCCATCGTGGTCGAGAACTTCAGCGCGGAGTTCAGCGCGACCTTCGCGCCCGACGGCTTGGGGATGCACACCAACGCCGCGGCGGCGTTGCTCGGCATCACGAGCGTGCGTTTCGATCCGCAGCTCGTTGCCCAAGCGGCGAACGCGGTGCTCAACGACGATCCCGCCTCGTGGAACGCGATCGCCGGCGATCCGACGCGCGATCCGGGGCCGCTGGTGGCGACGATGACGACGCCGGTCTTCGCGATGTCGGCCTGGGATGATTTTTGGTTCCCGACGGAGAAGCTCGTCGAGATCTTGAACACGCTGCCTGCGAGCACGCCGCGCTGCGTGTACCTCGGCACCGGCGGTCACAGCTCGCCCGCGAACGACGTCGAGCGCGACCAACGCAATGTGTGGCGGCGCGATTGGTTCGATCGCTGGCTCAAGGGCGTCGCGGGAAGCACCGACGCGCTGCCGAACTTCACCTACGCGGTCACGCCGAGCGACGTGAACGTGTACCTCGATGAGTTGTCGACCTGGGAGCACGGCGGCAGCGCAGTCTGGCCGCCGGCGGACACGCTCGCCTATCGCCTGTACGTCGCCGACAACGGCGAACTGTGGCCCTTCGCGCCGAGCGGCTTGGAAACGAGCCAAACGCTGACGCAGCAAGTGGCCCCGGGTTTCGGCGCGCAGCAGTTGCTCGACACCGAATTCCGCTGGGCGCAAGTCGAACCCAACGTGCCGCTCGCGGCGTTGACTTGGGACTCGCGCCCGCTGACGGCTCCGTTGCGCTTCGTCGGCGATCCGATCGCGCACCTCGCCCTGCGGCCGCTCGCCTTGCAGTGGCAAGTGACGGTGAGCGTGTGGGACGTCGATGAACTTGGGCTCGCGCGCTACATCACCAGCGGTTCGCACTTCGGCGCGGAGTCCGCACCTTCGGTGTTCGTCAATCCGGTGAGCGTGCACTTGGGCTCGAACGCCTACGAGTTTCCGGCGGGCCACAAGATCCGCATGCGCCTGCAGAACGTGCACGTGCACGAGCCGGCGACCGGCACGTTGCTGCGCTACGCGCCGACGCTCGCCGATTTCTCGGTCGAGATCAGCCACGAGGTCGGCGACGAGTCGTGGCTCGAACTGCCGCTTTCAGAGTCGCTGACGGTTCCCTACGGCTGGGTGCTCCCGAACAGTCAGGGCTGCTCGCCGGCGCTTGACGCGACGGGACTCGCGAGCACGACGAGCACCGCGCCCTTTGCGATCGAAGCGCGCAACGTGCTCAACAACACCGACGGCTTGCTGATCTACAGCCTCGAGCGACACAAAAAGAGCATGGGCTTCGGCCAATACTTGTTCGTGCGCTCGCCGGTCAAGCGTTGCGGGGGACTGTTCTCCGGCGGCAACGCGGGACCGCAAGTCGATTGCTCGGGCGTGTTCGAGTACGACTTCAACGCGCGCATCCAAGCGGGAGTCGACAGCGCCTTGATCCCCGGAACGCGCGTGTTCGCACAGATCTGGAGTCGCGATCCGGCCGCGCCGGCGACGACGAACCTGACCAACGCGATCGAGTTCTCCGTGTTCCCGTAGTTCGCGGCAGAGCACGAGTGGCGCGTTTGTTTTTGCGCGTCGCAGAGTCGGTCATTCGCCGTCGTCGCTGTCGTCGTCACTCGAGTCGTCCGGGCCTTCGTGCACCGAGTCGGCTTCCGGCGCGGCTTCGCGTTCCAAATTCAGCGCAAGAAGTCGACCGAGCAAGTCATCGTCGTCGATGTTCGCCGGCCAGCCGTAGGCGGCGAAGACGGCGGCGTCGAGCTTCGCGTGAGCGTTGGCGAGCCACGTCGGCCGATTGTTGTAGAGGTTCGTCAGCGTGCACTTGGCGAGTTCGGCCGCAGTCGCGCCGGGCGGATTGAGCACGCGCTCGCGCTGTTGGTTCAGTTCGCGCGCTGCGGTGGCGATCGCTTCACGTTGCTTCTTCGACGGCTCCGGGAAGGGAAAGGTCTCAAAGGTCGAGGTGGGCGTGTAGCGCGGCCGCGTCTCGAGCTGCGTGCCTTGGCTCAGGGCCCAGACTTCGTGTAAGCGAGAGTGCAGGACACCGAACGTGTAGTCGTCGTCGCGCGCGAAGGCGATGAGCGCGGAGTCCGGCACTGTCTCCACTTGAAGCCAAGCGAAGATCCGGTGCTTGGCGTGACGGGTCGTGGAGATGAAGCGCGCCTTTCCCGCAAGCGCCCGGCGCATGCGGAGCCGCGGTTCCACGTGCAGCCACCATCGCTTGGCGTACACGTAGCGCTTGTTGTTCTTACGGACGGGCCAAACGTGAGTCTTCACGTACTCGAAGGGGAGCATGTACATGGCGGCATCCGACTCGGGCATGTCGACGCCGAAGTCGATGATCCACCTGCCACGCGGGCCCTGGTTCAGGTCTTTCCCGTTGGCCCACGGGCGTACGACCTCTCGGTTGCTGCGACCGTGCGGGTTCGGAGCGTCGAGCATCGGAAGCGCAACATCCGCTGAGATATTGAACGGTCCGCCCTTCGTGTCGCCCATGAAGGCGATGCCGAGGTTCTCCTTGAGCCGCCTTGCGCGCGTTACGTTGACTCCGCCGGTGAGGTTGGCGTGGATGGTGTCAGTCTGTTGGCCGTTCAACGTTCGTTGCTGTTCCTCGCCCCGATCGAAGCCGACGAACGAGACGTGGACTGCAGCTCCGTCGAGCACCCACGGCTCGTCGGACCAAGCGAGGAAGATGTCACCGCTCTTCTTGATGCGCTCGAGCACCTCTCGGTTCGCTCCGCCACGGATGCCCTGGGTAGCGAGTAGCCCCACGCGTTGGACGCGCTTCTTCTCGAGCGCCGCGCGTGCCTTCTCGAACCAGTAGGTAACGAGGTCGGCTTCAGCAGGCACGCGACCGTGATAGAGCTCAAACAGCTTGTCGACGTACGCATCGCCGAGCACGGTGCGCAGGAGCTTGCCGCCGAGGAACGGCGGGTTGCCGACGATGACGTCGGCCTCGGGCCAGTCGGGCTCGCACACGCCAGTCGGCGCGGACTCATCCAAGATCGCGTCACCGCACCGAATGTTGTCGAGCGGCTGCAGGACCGGGTTGGAGCGGTAGTCGAAGCCGTTGGCGATCATCCACTGGATCTCGCCGATCCAGATCGTCACGCGCGCGACCTCGGCGGCGAAGACATTGAATTCGATGCCCCGAAGTTGGTGCGGGCCGACGCGCGGGAGCGAGCGCGCTCTCTTCAGCGGCGCGCCCGCGCTCCAGTTGATGACCTCGCGTTCGAAGTCCTTCACACACTGCAACGCAACGTAGAGGAAGTTGCCTGAGCCGCATGCGGGATCGAGCACAACGACGGAGTCGACGCGGTCGAGGAATGCCTCCAGAACCTTGTGGGGGTTCGACGCGGCAGGCGTCCTCGCGGTGACGCGCTTGCCGGCCGCGACAAGTTCGGTGACGCGCTGTTTCACCGCGTCGAACTCACGTCGCAGAGGAGTCATCAGCACGGGCTCGACGAGCTTGAGGATCGACTCACGATCGGTGTAGTGCGCTCCGAGTTGCGAGCGCTTGCCCGGATCGAGGCTGCGCTCGAACAGCGTGCCGAAGATTGCCGGCTCGATCTGCGACCAGTCCATGTCCGCGACGGAGCGGATCAGGTCGATGTCCGTGGTCGTTAGTGCGAGCGATTCGCCTCCGTTGAAGAGACCGCCGTTGAACCACTGGACGCGCTCTGTGCCGAAGAGTCCGCCGCCCTTCGACATCTTCATGAACAGATCGCTGAGCCCTTTCGAGAACTCCACCGGTTTGAGGCGTGTGTTCTCGGCGAGGCGCACGATTAGCTTCGACGGCAGCAGCCCGGCGTCCTCCGCGAACATGCAGAACACGAGCCTGTTGAGGAAGTGCGCGACTTGCAGGGGTGTGTGCCCCGGCTCCCGAAGCCGTCGCGCGAGAGCCGCGAACTGTGCCGTGGCCTTCTCCGTCAACTCACGCCGATCGATCTTCGGCCGCAAGTCGTTCGGCGACGCCATCAGCGCACGCAGAACGCGCATCGCCTCGCGCGGATCCACCGCCAAGTCGGCGAGCGAAAACCGGTGCACCACCTTCACGGTCCCGGTGAAGTTCGTGTGCACCTCGAAACGGTCGAGATCGCACACGACGAGCAACGGCGGGCTCTCTAACGCCTCGCGGTAGTCGAGTAGCTGCTTGTACGCCGCGACGAGCTCCTTGAGCTTGCCCTTGTATTCCCACGCGAAATGTCCGAGCTTCCAACCGTCGTCCCAACCGTCACCGCCGGACGACTTGCTTGCGCCCTTCTCGAACGCGTACCACTCGCCCTTCGGGTCGGCGTCGTTCGGCGTCTGCATGTCGAGCATGCGGCAGAGATCGACGAAGTGCTCCTGAGCCGCAGCACGCTCGTGGCGCTGCGAGCCCGACCACTTCGCCGCAAACTCCCCCGGGCTCAGCTTCGACATGTGAGGCGCAGAGGATGCCTAGAGCGTGCGTCGAATCCAAGCGCGCGCAGCTCACTTCGCGAGTCGCGTGTGTTCCTGTTCGGCGAAGCGGTCGGTCATGCCGGCGATGTAGTCGCACACGGCACGTTGCACGCCGACGCGCTCGGCCCACTGTTGGTACCACGTCGCCATTTCGCGCGGTCGCTCGACGTAGCCGTCGAACAGGCCCTTGAGCGTGTTCGCGGCGTGCGAGGTCAACTCCTCGAGCTTCGGATGCTTGTAGAAGTGTCGGTCGAGGAATTTCTCGAGCTCCGCGACCTCCTTTTTCAAGTCGCGCGAGTGCCCGATCAACGACGCGGCGTGCGCGCGCGCGCCCGGCGCCGAACTGACGCCGGACTCGGCGATGCGCTCCGCGCTGGCGCTGATCAAGTCGTTGATGCAGATCTTCAGCATCTCGTTGGCGATGCGTTTGACGCGCAAATTCTGATCGTTCGACGTTTCCAAGAAGCCGGGATGGCGCAACGCGACCGCCTCGCGCGAGCCGCGCCACAGCGCGCTGCCGCTCTCGAGTTCCTCTTCGGCGAACATGCCCGCAGCGAGCCCGTCTTCGACGTCGTGCATGTCGTACGCGGTCGAATCGGCGAGGTCGACGACCTGCGCTTCGAGGTACGGCCGCTGCGGCTTGGGCCTGAATTCGTCGGGCCAATCCTGGTCTTTTTCGTGCTTGAGCAGCGACTCGCGCAACTCGCGCGTCAGGTTCAACCCGGGGTAGCTCGGGCTGCGGCGCTCGAGCAGATCGACGACGCGCAGCACTTGGAAGTTGTGGCGAAAACCGCCGTGGCCTTCCATCAAGGCATCGAGCGCCCACTCGCCGCGGTGACCGAACGGCGGATGACCGATGTCGTGCGTGAGCGCGAGCGCTTCGCAAAAAGGCTCGTTGAGACCGAGCGCGCGCCCGATCGAACGCGCGACTTGCGCGACTTCGATGCTGTGCGTCAGGCGCGTCCGAAAGTGATCGCCCTCCCAATTGACGAAGACTTGCGTCTTGTACATCAGCCGCCGAAAGCCGGTGCAGTGCACGATGCGATCGCGGTCGCGCTCCCAGCACGTGCGCAAGTCGTCCTCCTCCTCGCGGAAGCGACGACCGAGCGAGTGCGCGCTCTTCAACGCCCACGGCGAGAGCTCGCGCGCTTCGCGTGTTTCCTTGGCCTGACGATCGACTAAGCGCGGGGGATGGTTCATGGCAGCGGCCGCAGATCCTAGGGAAACGCGCGCGACGTGCGGCCTATGATGGCGCGCGCTTCGAACAAGACGGGCCCCACGAGACCATGCGAACTCACTTTCGATTCTGTGCGGCGGCGCTGTTGCTCGCGAGTTGCGGCGACGCGCCGCGCGACGCTTCGACGGTCGCGCGCGCGCCGCTGCAAGGCGGAGGCGCGGCGCAGCTTCCGCCGAACCACCCGGGAAGCGGCGCGGCACTGCCGGCTGCCCATCCGGGCCTCGAGGGCAGCGCGGACGCCGGCCTGACCGACCCGAGTGTTTTCGCCGGCCGCGCCGTGCTCAAGGGCGCGCTCGCCGAAGCGACGAGCGGCATGTTGATGGTGATGTTGCGGGCGAAGGGACAGCGTTTTCCGATCTGGGCCTACCGCGTCGACATCGCCGCGCCGGAGGCTGAACGGCTGGGACTCGCTCCGGCCGCGAACGGTGAGCGCGTGCTCACCTTCGCGTTGAACAAAGACATGGCGATGATGCCGCAGGCAATTCCCGCGAACGTCGAGCTCGAGGTCGCGGTCAGCTACGACCCCGACGGCGACGTCGACACGAAGGAAGGCATCGTCGTCGGCGCGGTCGCGGCCAAGGCCGGCGACACCGCGCTGTCGATCGACATCGTGCCGCCGGCAATGCAGTGAACGACGCGCGCTGGTACGAGGACGCGTTTCGCGACGACTACCGGCGCGTGTACCCGCATCGCGATCTCGAGGCGGCGCGGCCCGAGGCGCGTTGGCTGGTCGAGCACGGAGTCGCTGGGCGCACCCTCGATCTGTGTTGCGGTTTCGGTCGTCACACGCTGCTTTTGCGTGAACTCGGCGTCGACGCGCTCGGCGTCGATCTGTCGAGCGAGTTGCTCGCCTCCGCGCGCGAGCTCGCGGGTTTCGAACAGCACTTGCGCGGTCGCTTGCTGCGCGGCGATGCACGCGAAGTTCCGTTTCGCGACGCGAGCTTCGACTGCGTCGTCAATCTGTTCTCGTCGTTCGGCTACTTCGGCGAGCTCGACGACGCGCGCGTGCTGCGCGAGATCAGCCGCGTGCTGCGAGCGGGCGGGCTGGCCGTGCTCGACCTGATGAATCCGGCCTTCGTGCGCGCGGGCTTGCGCGACGAGAGCGTGCGCGAAGGCGACGACTATTTGCTGCGCGAGCGCCGCGCTCTCGTCGACGGCGGCAAACGCGTCGTCAAAGACGTCGAGTTGCGCTCGCACGGCGAAGTTCGGCGCTGGCGCGAGGACGTGCGTTTGTACGAACCCGCCGAGGTGCACGCGTTGCTCCGCGACGTCGGCTTGACGATCGAAAGTCGCCACGGCGCCTTCGATTCCGGCGCTTTTGACGCCGTGTGGCGACGCTTGCTCGTGCGCGCGCGACGCTGAACGCCGTGCGCGCGACAGCGCCGCGCGGTTCGAGCATGACGCGGCGGGTCTTCGGCATGCGGGCGGACAGGCGCGCTGCTTCCACTTAGTGCGGAGCGCGCCGCCCACTTTCCGCTGCCGCGGCACCGCTATACTGCGCGCCCTTTTTGATTTCCCAACGACTCCCGGGGACCGCACATGCGCGAAAACATCGTCTTCTCCGAGCAAGCCCGTGAACTGGCCGCCAAGGCCCGCGACATCGCGGAGAAGCACGTGCGCCCGAGTTGCGCCGAGTTCGATCGACGCCAGGAGTACAACTGGGCCGCAGCGCGCGCGGTCGCCGAGGCCGGGCTGTTCAAGACCTTCATCCCCAAGGAGTACGGGGGAGTCGGTGCCGGCGTGCTCGCGCTCGCGATGGTGACCGAGGAACTGGCGCGCGCCGACTCCGGCTTCGGCGTCGCCTTCGCGGTCAACGCGCTCGGCTCCTTCCCGATCATCCTCGGCGGCACCGAGGAGCAGAAGCAACGTTGGCTGCCGCCCATCGCGCGCGGCGAGAAGATGACGGCCTTCTGCTTGTCCGAGAAGTTCGCGGGCTCCGATGCCAGCGGACTGAGCGTCACCGCGGAAGAGGACGGCGATCACTACGTCATCTGCGGCGAGAAGAAGTGGACCACCAACGGCGGCGTCGCCGACATCTACTCGGTCTTCTGCGTCACCGATCCGACCTCGAAATCGCGGCGCATCAGCGCGATCGTGGTCGAGAAGGGCACGCCCGGATTCACGATCGCCAAGGTCGAGAACAAGATGGGCATCCGCACCGTGCCGGTGGTCGAGACGCACTTCGACAACGTGCGCGTGCCCAAGGCCAATCTGATCGGCGGTCGGCCGGGCATGGGCTTCAAGCACGCGATGTCGACCCTCGACTACGCGCGGCCGGGCGTCGCCGCGCAGGCGGTCGGCGCGGCCCAAGGAGCGCTGGACCTCGCGCTGGTCTACGCCAACCGTCGGCGCCAGTTCGACGCGCCGATCTCGAGCTTCCAGATGGTCCAGAAGATGCTCGCCGACATGGCGATGAAGATCGAGGCGGCGCGCTGGTTGGTCTACTCGGCCGCCGCGACGATCGACGCCGGCAAGGTCGACGCCGGCACCAAGCGCGCGGCGATGGCCAAGTGCTGCGCCACCGACCCGGCCGACCGGTTCCAGTCGGCGGAGGAGCTGCGCAGCCAGCTCCTCGGCGTGCTGCGCGAGGTCGTCGCCGCCAGGACCACGGGTACGGCGCTGACCTCTGCCGCTTCGCCGCTGTTCGAGGCACCGGCCTCGTCCGCGTCCGCGCTGGACTGGTCCCAGCTGCCCGCACTGCGCCCGGACCCGTCCGACCCGCAGTACTCCTGGCTGACCAGCGTCGGCGACGCCGAGCCGGCCGACCTCCTCAAGGCGCTGGAGCAG
>CAYHRR010000097.1:0-10253 GCA_964358875.1 uncultured Planctomycetaceae bacterium
CGACGTCGTGCACTTCGATGCAGGTCACGCCGAGGATCACCTTCGTGTTGTGCGTGATCTCGTACTCGATGTGCTCGAGGCCCTCCGCCGTCTGACCTTCGTAGACGCGCGTCGTGCCCGGGAGCAGCGGCATGTACGGATTGTCGATGATGCCGACGAAGTCGAGCGGATCGATCAACGGGTCGTAGAGCGACGCGCTCAGCCGATCGCAGACGTCGATGCGCGCGTCGTAGTGCTCGCCGCACTCGGCGAGCGCGTCGTCGAGCGCAAGCGCCGCCTGCTCCATGCACGCCGTGCGTGCAAGCGGGTCGGTGACGTGGTGGCAATTCGCCAGCGCGATCGAGCGCTCCGCACGAGCATCGTCGCGACACGCGGAGCGCAGGTCCTGCGCGCTGCCGATGCACGGATCGGTCGAGTGGTTGTTGCCGCCGCCGCCGCCGCCGCCGACGGGACAGCCCGCTTGCGTGAACAGTGCCGCACCGAGCGCAGCGACCACGTGCACGGTCTGGAGCGAAATTGCGCCGGCCCAGGGCATCAGAACTTCGAGAGGTTTCATGGCGTGCATTTCGCGAAGCGAGTTCGCGTTCGTTGTCTTCGTGCGTCGGCCGCGTTCTCGCACAAGGGCGCAAACGCGGTTTCATTCACCACGAAGGCCAACGCTAAGCGGACTCGTCGAAGCGCGCCTTATGGCCGAATTACGGCGCGCATTCGCACGTTTTCGTCGACGTCTCGACGCGCTGCAGCGCCGTGCTCAGACCAAGCCGGCTTCGCGCAGCGTCGCGAGCAGACACTCGCGGCTTTCGGGTTCCAGAGCGACGAGCGGCAAGCGCACGTCGTCTTCGATCAGCCCCATGAAGGCGAGCGCGGCCTTCATCGGCGCGGGATTGGTCTCGATGAATAGATCGCGCACGAGCGGCGCGAGGAAGGCCGTCAACTCGGCGCAACGCACGGCATCGCCGCCCGGTCGCGCGACGCGGCACAGCTCGGCCGTTTGGCGCGGCGCGACGTTGGCGACGACGCCGATGACACCGACCGCGCCCAGCGCCATGAAATCGCCGATCAGCGCGTCCTCGCCCGCGATCAAGGCGATGTCGCAGGCGTTGCGCAACTCGCGCGCACGGCCCATCGACCCGCTCGCCTCTTTGATCGCGACGACGTTGGCGTGCTCGCGGCGCAGTTCGACCACGGTCGGAGTCTTGAGGTCGCAACCCGTGCGCGCCGGAACGTTGTAGAGCACCAAGGGCAAGCGACTCGCTTCCGCCAACGCGCCGAAGTGCGCGCGCAATCCCTTCGGCGTCGGCCGGTTGTAATAGGGCGTCACCGCCAACGTGCCGTCGGCGCCGATCTGCTCGGCAAAGCGCGTGAACTCCACCGACTGCGCCGTGTTGTTCGTTCCGGTTCCGGCGATCACCGGCAAGCGCTTCGCACTCGCCGCCACGACGCTTTCGATCACGCTGCGCCGCTCGTACTCGCTGAGCGTCGCCGCTTCTCCCGAAGTGCCGCACGCGACGAGACCGTCGCTGTTCCTGGCGACGTGGAACTCCACCAGCCGTGCGAGCGCGGCGTAGTCGACCTCACCGCCGCGGAATGGAGTGGGAAGCGCCGCATAGCTGCCTCGAAATGTGCACTCCATCGTCAAACTCCTCGCCGGGCGTCCTCGATGGCCGCGATCATCCCACGCACCGCGACGTCGAGGCCGACAAAAATCGAGCGCGCCACCACGGCGTAACCGATGTTGAGCTCCTCGATGCCGGCGATCCGCGCGACGGCGCCGACGTTGTCGTAATCGAGTCCGTGACCCGCGTTCACACGCAGCCCGCGCTCGCGCGCGAACTCCGCGGCGCGTGCCAATCGATCGAGTTCGCGCGCGCGCGCCGCGCCCGTCGCGTTCGCATAACAGCCGGTGTGCAGCTCGATGAACGGCGCGCCGCTGTCGGCAGCGACCGTGATCTGCTCGACATCGGGATCGATGAACAAGCTGACCAGCCCGCCGCGCGCTGCGAGGCGTGGAACGGCGAGCGCGAGCCGCGCGCGCTCGGCGCGCACGTCGAGTCCGCCCTCGGTCGTGATTTCGGCGCGACTCTCGGGCACGAGGCAGAATGCGTCGGCGCCGCTCGCCTCCGCGATCGCGAGCATCTCGTCGTCGAGGCTGCACTCGAGATTGAGCAGCGTGCGCAATTTGCTTCGCAAGCGCGGCAAGTCGGCGTCCTGGATGTGGCGCCGATCCTTCCTCAAATGGCAGGTGATGCCCTGCGCGCCGGCATCCTCTGCGCGCAACGCCCACTCGACCGGATCAGGGAAAGCAGCGCGCCGGGCTTGGCGCACGGTCGCGACGTGATCGACGTTGATGTGCAGGCGCGCCATGTGGGCCGCGGATTCTAACGGTGTACGGAGCCAGGCTCTTCCGTCAACTATTCGCGAAGGCGCACCGGCGTTTCAGCGGCGTTCGGCGAATAGTTGACGGAAGAGCCTGGCTCCGTACCGTCGCGACCATGCGCATCATCGCCGGAGAACATCGCGGTCGGCTGCTCAAGGCGCCGGAGGGGCAAGGCACGCGGCCGATGCTCGATCGCGTGCGCGAAGCGCTGTTTTCGTCGCTGGGCGAGCGCGTCGTCGACGCGCGCGTGCTCGATCTGTTCGCGGGTACGGGCAGTCTGGGCCTCGAGGCCCTGAGCCGCGGTGCCGCGAGCGCGCGCTTCATCGAACGCGATCCGCGCGTGGTGAAGATCTTGCGCGAGAACATCGCCGGGCTCGCACTCGGCGAGCGCGCGACGTGTGTCGGCGGAGATGCATCGGCGCGGCTCGTCTGGCGCGAGCGCGGCGACGTGAGCACGCGCTACGACATCGTGTTCGTCGACTCGCCCTATCCGTTGCTCGACATCGGCAAGTCGCGCTACGAGTTGTTCGCTGCCTTCGCGCTACTCGCGCGCGACTACCTCGCCGAGGGCGGCTTGATCGTCTTCCACGCGCCGTGCGACCGCGTGCAAACCGCGGAGTTCGGCGCGACGCTCACGGCCGAGTTGCGCGAGTACGGCACCAACGCGATCTGGTACCTCGAAAGGGCCTGACGTGGAGCTCATCGGACGCCTGTTGATCGGAGGTCGGCTCGCGCCGGGGCGCGTGCACATCGCCGACGGCCGCATCCATTCGGTCGAACTCGCGACGCTGAGCGCGGCTGCGCGCGAACTCCCGATCATCGCGCCCGGCCTGATCGACTTGCACGTCCACGGCTTTGGCGGCTGCGATCCGACGACGAACCTCGCGGGCATGGCGGCCGCTCTCGCGCGTCACGGCACGACCTCGTTCCAGCCGACGCTGTTTCCGGCAGAGCCGCGCACGCTCGGTGCCGCGTGCGAACGAACGTGGCGCGCGGCGAGCGAGTTGCGCGGTCCGCTTGCGCGGGTCCCCGGTCCGCTTGCGCGGGTCATCGGCCTCCATCTCGAAGGGCCGTTCGTCAATCCCGAGCGCGCCGGTGCCTTGCCGAAGTCGGACTTGGCCGAACCGTCGCTCGCGGCCTTGCGCGCGATTCTCGGGCCCGCAACCGGCTCGGGCCGTGGCGTGAAGACCGTGACGCTCGCGCCCGAATTGCGCGGCAGCGCCGAACTCATCGCCGAGCTCGTGAAGTGCGGCGTGCGCGTTTCGCTCGGTCACAGCATGGCGACGGCGGAGGACGCGCGCGTCGCCGCACGCGCCGGTGCGGTCGGCGCAACGCACTTGTTCAACGCGATGAACACCATGCACCATCGCGAGGTCGGTCTCGCCGGATTCGCGCTGATCGAGCGCGCGCTCACGGCTGAAATCATCGGCGATCTCGTGCACGTAGGCGCCGATGCGATCGAGCTCGCGCTCGCAGCGCGTGGCGTGCGCGGGCTCGCGCTCGTGAGCGACGCGTTGCACGGCGCGGGCACGGGATGCGATGTCTTCCATTCGCACGGTCGCGCGCACGTCGTGCGCGACGGCACGGCCTACTACCCGGCCGAGGGCGCTCACGGTGTGCAGCAACTCGCCGGTACCGCGATGGGCCAGCTCGACATGGTCCGACGCCTCGTCGCGCGCGGCGTCGTCAGCGTCGAGGACGCCTTGACGATGGCCGGCGAAACACCTGCGCGCGCGCTGGGCGTGCTCGCCGAAATCGGCACGCTGACTCCGGGCATGCGCGCCGACTTGATCGTGTTGCGCGGCGCCGAGCTCGCGCTCGAACAGGTTCTCGTCGCAGGCGAAAGCGTCGCGCGCGATGGTTGAACGCACAGACGCCCGCACACCTTTCGTCGCATCGAGGAATTCCGCATGAAGACGCGCAGCGCAGCATCGTTCGTCGTGTTCACCACGCTGGCCGCAGCGACGTTTGCGCGCCAAGAGCCGCACAAGGACTCGCCCCAGGACCCGCCGGTCGAAGTCGAACCGAAGAAGGCGCTACCGGAAACGCGCGCGACACTCGGACGCGCGCTGACGTTGCTCGTCGAGAAGCAAGAGAGCCTCGACGGCGCCGAGACGAAGAGCGAATGGCCCTACGAAGGCGTGTACCGCGAGCGCGGCGCGATTCCGATCGGCTATCGCATCGGCGGCACGGCGATCAGCGCCTGGGCCTTGATCGAGGCGCCGGGCTACGCGAAGTCGAAGGAACAATGCGCCGCCGTGGCGCGCGCCGTCGACTTCGTGCTGACGCAACTCGACGACCCGAACATGTCGATCGGTTTCAACGCGAGCTACGACGTGCGTGGTTGGGGTCACACCTACGCGCTCAACCTGTTCCTGCGGCTGCGCGCGCTGAAACTCGTGCCGAAAGGCCGCGAAAAGGCCGTCGAAGCGGCGCTTGGGCGCTTGATCGAGACGCTGCAGAAGACCGCGATCGTCGAGACCGGCGGTTGGAACTACTCGCGGCCCGGCGGCGGTGCCGCGGCAGCTCCGGCCTCGCCCTTCATGACCGCGCCGACGTTGCTCGCGTTGTTCGAAGCGCGACGTCAAGGCGAGCAAGTCGACAGCGCCGTCGTCGAACTCGCACTCGACAGGCTCGAGCACGCGCGCAACGACGTCGGCGCGATTCCCTACACGACCAAGGGCGGCCGCGACGAATGGCCGGGTGCGATCGGGCGCTCGCCGGTCACCGAGGTCGTGCTGCTGCTCGCCGGCCGCTCCGATGTCGCACGCGTTCGCAACACGCTCGACATGTTCCTACAACACTGGGAATGGCTGGAAAAGCGCCGCAAGCAAAGCGGCACACACGTCGCGCCCTACGGAATCGCGCCGTACTACTTCATGTACGCCCACACCTACGCAGCGTTCGCGATCGAGTTCCTGCCGGAGAGCGAGCGCGCGAGTTACCGCGAGCGTTTCCTCGAACGCCTCCATCAAGTGCAGGAGCCTTCGGGCGCCTGGAACGACCGCGTGTTCGCGCGTAGCGAGAGCTTCGGGACGGCAATGGCGGTCCTCGCGCTGCTCGCGCCCCAATTGCCGCGCGCGGCGGGCTGGGCTTCGGAAAGCGGCGCGAAGAAGTAGCCGCGCACAGCGGCCGGTTTGGGGAACCGGAGTTCCTCGCGGCCTGCAAAGCCGTCGGACCCGCCGTACAAGCGGGTCGCTTGGTTCGACTCCAAGGCCGGCCTCCACTCGCGCTTCGCGAAAACAAAACCCGCCGCGCGTGCCGAACGACGTCACAATCGGCGCGCGCTCGCGCATTGCGGCGCACGCCCGACGATCCGACTTCGAAAGGAGATTCGTATGGAAGTGCACGTTCACGAACTCGCGGCTCGCTACGAAGAACTCGAACGGTCAAATCCACGCAGCAAACGCCTCGGTCTCGGTGCGGCCGCGCTCGGCGGAATCGCGCTGCTGTGCTCGATGGTCGTGCCGGCCGTGTGCAACACGGTCTACGGCGAGCGCTTCGTACTGCAGGATTCCAGCGGCAACGAGCGCGCGCGCATCACCGCCTACGAAACCGGCGGCGCGCCGCAGTTCTCGTTGCTCGACAAGTCCGGCAGGCGCGCGTTGACGTTCGGAGTCGCCGAAGACGGTCGCTCGTACGTCGAAGTCGCAGCGAAAGACGGCAAGGCGGTGCGCAGCCACTTCGTCGTCGGTGCCGAAGGGCAGGCCTCGATCGAGAAGCCGGAGCAAGCGCCCGCGAAGCCGGCCGGCGAAGTCGCGTCGCGCTGATCACTCGCGTTGCTCATGTCGACCTCGCGGCGCCATGCGTCGCGAGGTCGCGTCGTTTTCAGCCGTCCGCCAACAGCTCTTCGACGCGCCGCCGAATCTCGTCGCGCACCGCGGCGAACTCGCGCGGCTCCATTTCCTTGGGGCAGGGAATGCGCCAATCGGCGCGCTGCTTGGCGCGCACATTGGGGCACTCGTCGCCGCAGCCCATGGTGATGGCCCAGTCCCATTCGATCTGCGGCACGGCGTTCAGCGGCTTCGACGTGTGTTGCGCGAGGTCGTAACCGACGGCGCGCATCGTCGCGATCGCTTTGGGATTGACGACGCCCGAAGGCTTCGAGCCCGAGCTGTAGGCCTCGATCCGACCCGCGCCGAGCAATTTCGCGAAGCCCTCGGCGATCTGGCTGCGACACGAGTTCTCGACACAGACGAAGAGGACGCGGAGCATCGGTGTTTGTCGAACGACGATGGGGTTACAGGTCGAAAGCGCGCCGCAGACGGCGATTGCGGTACCCGGCGCGCGGACGTTATCGTCGTTCGACGATGAAGAAGCAAGCGTCCGGCTGTTGTCCCGCGCCCGATACGAAGCTCGACACACGACCGATCGAAGGCGCGAAGGCCGACGCCGAACTCGCCGAGCTAGCCAAGGCGCTCGGCCATCCGGCGCGCGTCGCGATCTTGCGCATGCTCGCGCGCAAGGACGTGTGCGTGTGCGGCGAGATCGTCGACGAGCTTCCGCAGTCCCAATCGACCGTGTCGCAGCACTTGAAGATCCTCAAGGACGCCGGCTTGATCCGCGGCGAGATCGTCGGGCCGCGCACGTGCTATTGCCTCGATCCGCGCGCGCTGCGCAGGTTCAAAGCGCTCGTCGGAGGACTTTGAGGGCGCGATGGAAACACGCAGCACGAACAGCGCCGCTCGGCTCTCGTTCCTCGATCGCTACTTGACGCTGTGGATTCTCCTGGCGATGGCGCTCGGCATCGCGCTCGGATTCACCACGCCGTCGTTTGCGACAGCGCTGAACAGCATGAGCGTCGGCACGACGTCGGTTCCGATCGCGATCGGCCTGATCGCGATGATGTATCCGCCGCTCGCGAAGGTGCGCTACGAGGAGATCGGCCGCGTCTTTCGCGACAAGCGCGTGCTCGCCTTGTCGCTCGCGCAAAATTGGATCATCGGTCCGGCCTTGATGTTCGCGTTGGCGGTGCTGTTCCTGCGCGACCGACCCGAGTACATGCTCGGCCTGATCTTGATCGGGCTCGCGCGCTGCATCGCGATGGTGATCGTGTGGAACGATCTCGCCGGCGGCGACCGCGAGTACTGCGCCGGACTCGTCGCGCTCAACTCGCTGTTCCAGATCCTGTTGTTCTCGGTCTACGCGTACTTCTTCGCGACCGTGTTGCCGCGCTGGTTGGGACTGGAGAGTGTGATCGTCGACGTCTCGATGGCACAGATCGCGGCGAGCGTCGGCCTGTACCTCGGCGTTCCGTTCGCCGCGGGCTTCCTCACGCGCGTCGTAGCGCTGCGTGTGAAAGGTCGCGAGTGGTTCGAGACGCGCCTCGCGCCGCGCATCGGACCGCTGACCCTCGTCGCGCTCTTGTTCACCATCGTGGTGATGTTCGCGTTGAAGGGCGAAGCGATCGTCGCGGCGCCGTTCGACGTGTTGCGCATCGCGTTGCCGTTGCTCGTGTACTTCATCGTCATGTTCCTCACCTCCTACGCGATGAGCCGCAAGCTCGGCGCGCCTTACGAGCAGGCAGCGACGCTTTCGTTCACAGCGGCCTCGAACAACTTCGAACTGGCCATCGCCGTCGCCGTCGCGACCTTCGGCATCGGCAGCGGAGCAGCGCTCGCCGCGGTGATCGGACCGCTGGTCGAAGTGCCCGTGTTGATCGCGCTCGTGCGCGTTTCGCTGTGGCTGCGCGGTCGTTCGCCGGTCGTCGTGCGTGCGCGCTGAGCCGCAACCGGGACTACGTGTCGCTCCGACTACAGCTGCCGCGGCGCGCGGCCGACAGTTGCGCCATGGCGAGCCGCAAGGGGTGGAGCTCCGTCGTTTTGGCCTGCGCGCTGGCGTGCGGCGCCGGCGTCGCGGCGGCGTTGAGTGAGCACGAGCCCGCGAAGGTCGAGTCCGAATCGGTCGCGCTCGGCCTTGTGCGCGCGGATCCGCTCGCGTACCTCGGACGCGACTTGAAGCTGCGCTTTCAGGTCGAGCACGAACCGCAGGACTGGAATCCCTTCGTCACGCGCTTCGGCAGCGGCGAGTTCCGCGCTGTCGTCGCCTGGGCGGACGAACAGATGCTCTGGAATCAAGATGCTTGGAACGATCCCGCGGCGCTGCTTTTCGCGCGGCGCGGGAGCATCGCCGACAAAGTGCTCGAGGACGCGCCGAAGCTCGCGCGTTTCGAGTGCATCGGCCATGTGCGCGAGGTGTTTCTCGGACGCGCGTGGATCGAAGTCGATCACGTGCAGCGCATCAGCGGCGCGATCGGCGAGGGCTCGATCTTGCACGCGACGCGCGCGCTGGAGCATCTCGAGGCTCAGCAGTGGCAACTCGCGGCCGACAATTTCGATCGCGCGCTCGTCGGCGAAATGCCCTCCGCCGCGCGTACCGAATTGCGGCGACTGCGCGAGTCCTGCGCGCCGCACCTGCACGAGCGCTGACCTCGAGCGCGGCGTCGCCACCCGTTCACGAGCGGCCTGCTACGAACGGCCCGCGGCAAACTGCGCGCGCGCCTCAGCTCCGCGCGGACTTGGGCTCGAAGGCTTCGCAATCGCGCCCTGAATTCTCGCGCACGTCGTGCATCGGCAAGCGCGTGCTCGCGATGCCGAAGGCGCGGCACGCGTGCGGCTTGGCGCGGTCGTAGGTGATGAAGTAGCTGCGACAAAACGTGCAGTGCACGCTCGGACGCGCATCGGGCTTGGGCGTGTCGTCGCTCACGGTGGGCCGCTAGCATGGGCCGCGCGATGCACGGAGGAAAGCGTTGATTCGCGCGTTCGGCCTCGGGCTGTGCGTCGTCGTGGCCGCATTCGTCGCGCGCACCACGCGGGCTCCGAGCGCCATGTCGAGCGCCGCGCGTGCCTTCGCCGCATCGCTGTCGGTCGAGCAACGCGCGAAGGCGTGCTACGCCGTCGCCGACGACGAACGCTTCGACTGGCACTTCATTCCGCGCGAGCGGCACGGCATCGCGCTCGCAGAATTGAACGCGGAGCAGCGCGAGCTCGTCGCGCGATTGCTGCGCGAATCGCTGAGCGAGCGCGGTGCGCAACAAGTCGAGCAAGTGCGCGTGCTCGAGGGCGTGCTGCGCGCAAGCGAAGGTGATTGGCGCGACCCGGACAAGTACTTCGTGACGTTGTTCGGCGACGCGACGGCGCTCGGCGCTGAGGCACCGTGGGGTTGGCGCTACGAAGGCCACCACGTCGCGCTCAATTTCGCGTCCGCCGACGACGCGCACTTCGCGACGACGCCGAGCTTCCTCGGCACGAATCCTGCGCGCGTCGTCGGCGGCGCGCACGACGGGCTGCGCATGCTCGGCGCGGAAGAGGATCTCGCGCGCGAGTTGATGGCGAGTCTCGACGACGCGCGGCGCGCGAAGGCGCTCGTGTCGACGAAGACGCCGGGCGACATCACCGCGATTCCGGGCCGCGACGAAAACGTGGAGGCGACCGGCCTCGCCTTGGCGGATCTCGACGCTGCGCAAGGCCTGCTCTTCTGGCGCCTGCTCGACCGCCACGTCGAGCGCTTGCACCCGACGCTCGCGGCCGTCGAGAAGGAGCGCATGCGCGCGCTCTCGGCCAAGGAGCTCGTGTTCGCCTGGTGCGGTTCGACCGTGCCCGGCGAGCCGCACTACTACCGCATTCGCGGACCGCGCTTCGCGATCGAGTTCGACGACAGCCGCGCCGGCGTCAACCATGCGCACACGGTGTGGCGTGATTTCGAGCGCGATTTCGGCCGCGATTTGCTGCGCGAGCACCTCGCCGGCGAGCGCGCTCGACGCTGAACGCCGTCGCGCCGAAAAAAAACTCGCGCACGCGGCGGTAACCGGCGGGGGCGGCGGACGTCCATAATGCCGCCATGTTGGTCGAGCTCGTCATTCGCGACCTCGCGCTGA
>CAYHRR010000098.1:0-2591 GCA_964358875.1 uncultured Planctomycetaceae bacterium
ACGGCCGCCGATGATCGCTCCCAACGGGTCAATACGGTTCGGGCGGTCCGACGGGCGTCGCTGTGTACGAAGGAGCGCTGATGCCGAGCCTGCGCGGTTGCGTGTTGAACGCCGACGCGGGCGCCGGTGTGGTCTACGCCCATCGGCCGATCGCCGCCGGCGCGGGCTATGCGCTCGAGCCTGGATTCCTCGTGAAATCGAAGCTCGGCGCGGGCTTCGACGACGAGGCGCATGCGTTCCGTCCGAGCGACGTGTGCGTCGGCATCGACGGCAGCGTGTACGTCGCGGATTGGTTCGACGCAGGCGTCGGCGGCCACGGCATGAGCGACACCGCCGGCTACGGTCGCATCCTGCGCATCGCACCTGCCGGCGGTCGCGGCAATCCGCGCGTCGGCTTCACCTCGATCGAGGCGCAGCTTTCGGCGTTGCTCAATCCCGCCGTCAACGTGCGGTGGCTCGCCTTTCAGATGCTCGAAGCACAAGGCGAACTGGCGCTGCCGCGTTTGAAGCAGATTGCGAACGCGCGCGATCCGCTGCACGCCGCGCGCGCCTTGTGGTTGCTCCCGCGTATCAACGAGGAGGGGCGCGCCGCAGTGCGCGAGAAGTTGAGCGACGCCGACGTCGACACGCGCGTCGCCGCGTTCCGCGCGCTGCGCGCCGTCGGCGAAGATCCGCTCGCGCTCGCGAAGTACGTGCTCTCGGGAGACTCGCTCGCGCTGCGACGCGAGTTCGCGTTGTCGTTGCGCGACGTGCCGTGGGAGCGCTGCGGCGACGTGTTGTTCGAGCTGTGGCGCACGACACCGAGCGGCGATCGCGCGTTCGTCGAGGCGCTCGGCCTCGGCGCGAGCGGCAAGGAGGAAGCGTTGATCGCGCGCGTTCACGAGGCCGCCGCGCTCGATCCGAAGGCGCTCGACGCCGCAGCAGTCTTCGAGCTCGAATGGCGCTTGCACACGTCCGCGTGCGTCGCGCCCCTCGCCCGACATGCGCGCGGCGCACCGAGCGCGAACGAACGGCGCCGCGCAATCGATGCACTCGCCTTCGTTGCGACGCGCGAGGCCGCCGGCGAAATGTTGGCACTCGCATTGGCGGGACCGAGCGACGTGCGCGACTACGCGGCCTGGTGGGTGCGCCAACGCGACACGAACGACTGGGCCGAGTACCACCTCGCCGCGCAACTCGGCGATGTCGACGTGAAGACGGCGAAGCTCGCTTGGACGAGCGGCGTCGTGACGCGCGATTTGAAGGACTTCGACGTCGATCTCGCCGGCGCGAAGAACGTGCTGCTCGTCGTCGACGATGCAGGCAACAGCAACGGCTACGACTGGGCCGATTGGCTCGACGCGAAGTTTGTCGGCGCGAGCGGCGCGACGAAGCTCTCCACGCTCACGTGGATTCACGCGCAAGCCGGTTGGGGCGCCGTGCACGTCGGCGCAAATGCGAGCGGAGGCGCGTTAAAGGTCGGTGGCGCGACCTTCGACGACGGCATCGGAACGCACGCGCAATCGGAGATCGTGTTCGCGGTCCCGAAGGGCGCGACGCGCTTCGTCGGCGCGTGTGCGCCCGACGACGGCGGCGCGGCGCAGCCCGGCTCGATCACCAAGCTCGAATTCCGCATCTATCTCGACGTGCCCGTGGATCGCAGCGCTTACGCAGCGCGCTTGAGCACGCTCGCCGACACGAGCGCGAACTCTGCGGCGCGCGAGGCGGCAGCTCGCGAGCTGGCACAGGGCAGCGAAGGCGCGCTTGCGCTCGTGGAACTCGCACGGCGTGGAAAGCTCGCGAAGGACGAGAGCGCTCTGGTCGCCGAGCTGCTCGCCGCGCACGTCGATCCTGCCGTGCGCGCTCTCGCGAAGGCGCAGTTCGGCTCGTTCGCGGGCCTCGCGCGGAAGGAGCCCGCTCTCGAAGAGCTGCTGGCGCAAAGCGGCGATCGGCGGCGCGGACAGGCCGTTTTCTTCGGCGCAACGGCCGCGTGCGCGACGTGCCACACCGTGCGCGGGCGAGGCGGCGACATCGGACCCGACCTTTCGGAGATTCGCCGCAAGTACGCGGCGCGCGAACTGCTCGATCACGTGCTGCATCCGAACAAGACCATCGAATTCGGCTTCAAGACATGGGTCGTGTCGACGGACGAGGGCTTCTCCTACACGGGCTTCTTGCTCGCCGGCGATCCGCTGCACCGCGGCGAAGGCACCGTCGTCTTGAAGGACACGAACGGCAAACGCATCGCACTCGCCGAGAGTTCGATCGACAGCGCGCGCATGCAGGAAATCTCGGTGATGCCCGAGGACGTCGCGCTCACGTTGTCGAAGCAGGAGCTCGCGGACATCGCTGCCTTCTTGCTCGCCGATCCGGCCGCGCCGCCGAAGTTCGGTGCGCCGATTGAGCTCTTCAACGGCCGCGATCTCGACGGCTGGAAGTTCTTCCTCGACGATTCGAAGCTGCGCATCGACGACGTGTGGTCGGTGCGTGACGGAGCGCTTCACTGCAAGGGCCGGCCTGCGGGCTACATTTTCACGCAGCGCGAGTTCGCGAACTTTTCGTTGGAGCTCGATTGGCGTTGGGATCCCGCCGAAACGCCGTCGAACAGCGGT
>CAYHRR010000098.1:2601-9833 GCA_964358875.1 uncultured Planctomycetaceae bacterium
CGACGCGATCTGGCCGCGCGCGATCGAGGCGCAGCTGATGCACCGGCATGCCGGCGACATCTGGAACATCGGCGAGTTCCCGATGCAGGTCGACGCGGCGCGCACCGACGGTCGTCACACGGTGAAGCTCGCGCCGTGCAACGAGCGCGCCCTCGGCGAGTGGAATCACTACCGCATCACGCTCGACGGCGGCGACCTGACTTTCGCGGTCAACGGCGTCGTGCAGAACACGGCGCGTTGGTGCGAAGAGCGCGCCGGCGCGGTGTGCCTGCAATCCGAGGGCAGCGCGATCGAGTTCAAGAACATCGTGCTGACGCCGATCGAGTAGTCGCGCGCCGCGGCGCCTAGCTAGAATTCGCGCCATGAAGAAAGCCAAACCGGACAGCAAGAAGCTCAAAGCCAAGCTCAAGAAGACGCCCGACCACCACGATGCCGAGTTGGTGCTCAAGCTCTACGACCTACGCCGCGAGGCGGTGATGCGTCAGTCGCGCGACGCGCTGGCGAAATGGCTGCCGCGCTCCTACGACGAATTCGTTGCTGTCGCCCAACCAACGCATCCGAACAACGCGGCTTGGCGGCAGGTGTCGAGCTACTTCGAGATGGCCTACGGCTTCGCGCGCCACGGCGTCGTCAACCCCGATTTCCTCGCGGAAAACACGGGCGAAGGCATGTTCCTGTTCGCAAAGGTCGCGCCGCACCTCGAGCGCTTCCGCTCCGAGTATTCGGCGACCGCCTTCACGAACACCGAGTGGATCGTCAAGAACAGCGCGTCGGCCAAGCTGCGCTTCGAGATGTTCAAGGCGCGCGTCGCCAAGATGGCGGCGCAGTAGGTTCGCCTCGTAGTGATCGCGTGAAACGGCGGCTGTGCGCTTTCGCGGCGCGCGGCCGCCGCTACTTTGACGCGCCCTCATCCGCCGCACGCGCGCAGCCGCATCCGCGTGTGTCGTGATGCCCGCTAACACGGTCCGTGCGAGAGCGCGCGACCGGTCCCACCTGCCGCATCGCGCGCGGCAACCTTTGCTGGAATCCCCCACATGCTGTGTTTGCCGACCGCAACTGCGTTCGCTTGCTGCCTTGTCGCGCAGGACGTGCTCCCTGCACCGACGCCGGCTGCGTTGCCGACGCTCACCCACGCCGAGATCTCCGAGCGCGTGCACGCAGCGGTTGCGCGCGGCGCGGTGTTGTTGCCGGTCGGCAAATCGCGCGCGGGCCGCACGATCGAGGCGCTCGAGCTGTCCGCGAACAAGCTGCCCGGCAAACCGACGATCCTCGTCGTCGCGAACGTCGACGGCGATCAAGCGTGGACGAGCTCGCTCGCGCTGTTCGAAGTCGAGCAACTGCTCGACGATCCGGCGGCGCGCGCGCTGCTCGAACTCGCGACGGTGATCGTGATTCCGTGCGCGAATCCCGACGCGCACGAGCAACGCTTCGCAAAGCCGCGCACCGACCGCGCGGCGACAGGCACGGGAATCGACAACGATCGCGACGGCGCGCAGGGCGAAGATCCGCCGAGCGATGTGGACTCGGACGGCATGCTCACCGCGCTGCGCGTCGCCGCCGACGACGGTGAGTGGATCGCCGACGCCAACGATGCACGCGCGCTGGCGAAGGCCGATGCCAAGAAGGGCGAGCGCGGTCGCTGGAAGCTGTGGCCGGAAGGCCGCGATCTCGATCACGACGAGAAGGTTGCGGAGGACGCGCTCTTCGACGCGCTGGTGCAGCGCAATTTCCCCTACGGCTACGTCGACCTCGCTGCCGACGCGGGCGTGTTCCCCACCGACGAGCCCGAAGTGCGCGCGTTGGCGGAATTCGTGCTGCTGCATCCGGAAATCGCGCTGACGCTCACCTACGGCAGCTACGACAACCTCGTCGAGAAACCCAAGACGACGGCGGCGGATGCGCGCGATCGACTGGTTCCGAATGCGGGCGTCGTCGAGAGCGACGCTGAGCTGCTCGTCGAACTGGGCAAGCGCTATGTCGAGATCACCGGCAACAAAGCCAAGGGTCGCGGTGGCGACGCGGGCACGCTGCAAGGTTGGCTCTACGCGCACCGCGGCATCTGGTCGCTGGCCGTGCAGCCCTGGGACATTCCGCTCGACGCGAAGGACGAGCGCAGCGACGAGCTCAAGAAAAAGCTCGGCGATCTCAGCGACGACGCCAAGCGCTTGCAGTGGATCGCGGCGAATCCCGACGAAACGTGGCGCTTCGTCGCTTGGCACCCGGTGCAGCATCCCGAGCTCGGCGCGTGCGAAGTCGGCGGCTTCGCGCCCTTCGCGCGCACGGAACCGCCCGCGGCGCGCTCACGCGAGATCGCGCAGAAGGAGCTCGAATTCCTGTGCACGCTCGGCGCAGAACTAGCGCGCATCGAGATCGAAGAGCTCAGCGCGCGCGCGCTCGGCGGCGATCTCTACGAAGTGAAGGCTGCGGTCGTAAACGCGGCGCGTCTTCCGTTCCAAAGCGCGTCGGCGCTGCGCACTGAGACGCTGCGCCCGTTGCGCGTGCGCTTGGGACTCGCCGACGGCGCGACACTCGTCGCCGGATCCGCGCGCGACCTGGAACGCAATCTGCGCGGCGCCGGCGGCCGCAAGGAGTACCGCTGGCTCGTGCGCACGACGAAGCCCGCCGACATCGGACTTTCGATCGACACGGATCACGCGGGCTGCGCCGAGCGCCGCGCGGAGGTGAAGTGATGCAACTGCTTTCGCTCGTCACATGCGTCGCACTCCAGGCCGCCGCTTCCGCGCAAGCGCCTTCGTCGGGCTTCGCAGGTTTGCCTGCGGGCGCGAAGCCGAAGGTCGAGATCGCTTGGAATCGCTTCTACGACTACGCCGAGCTGTACGAGCAGCTCGATCGCCTAGTCGCGGCCTATCCGCAGCTGCTCACGCGGCAAGTGATCGGCCACTCGATCGAAAACCGCGAGATGCGCGTGTACACGCTGAACAACGCGGCGACCGGCGCCGACACGACGAAGCCCGCGATGTGGATCGACGGCAACGTGCACGGGAACGAAGTGCAGGGCGGCGAGGCCGTCGCCTACGCGGCGTGGTACCTGCTCGAGAACTACGGCTCGAACGCGCGCGTCACCGAGCTCGTCGACGGCAGCGCTTTCTATCTCTTGCCGATGGTCAACCCCGACGGACGCGCGGCATGGTTCCGCGACGCGCACAACGCGCACAGTTCGCGCAGCGGCCGCCAGCCCTTCGACGACGACGGCGACGGACTCGCCGACGAGGACGCACCGGACGATCTCGACCGTGACGGTTCGATCGTGCAGATGCGCAAGTTCATGCCCGGCGCCGGCACTCACCGCTTGAATCCCGACGATCCGCGCCTGCTCGACTACGTCGCGCCGAACGAACGCGGCATCAAGGGCGATTGGTTGCTGCTCGGGTCCGAAGGGCTCGACAACGACGGCGACGGCCGCATCAACGAAGATTCGCCCGGCGGCTACGACATGAACCGCGCCTGGCCCTCCTTCTGGCAACCCGATTGGGTGCAAGGCGGTGCCGGCCCTTATCCGCTGTATTGGCCGGAAACGCGCAGCATCGCGCGCTTCGTGCTCGCGCATCCCAACATCGCCGGCGTGCAGAGCTATCACAACGCAGGCGGCATGATCCTGCGTGGGCCGGGCATCGAGGCCTTCGGCGAATACCCGCGCGACGACGTCGCGGTGTACGACGAGCTCGGCCGCGACGGCGAGAAGATGCTGCCCTTCTATCGCTACATGGTGATCTGGCGCGATCTGTACTCGGTGTTCGGCGGCTTCGTGACTTGGACCTACGAGAGCCTCGGCATCGTGTCGTTCACCAACGAGCTGTGGAACGACTCGCAGATGTGGGGCGATCATCCCGAGAACGGCGCGGGGCGCGCGGCCGATCATCTGTTCGACGACCGCTTGTTGTTCGGCGCGGGCTTCGTCGCGTGGCACAAGGTCGCGCATCCGCTGTATGGCGAGGTCGAAGTCGGCGGCTTCGTCAAAGACGTCGGTCGCGTTCCGCCGACGTTCATGATCGAGGAGATGCTGCACCGCAACGCGCTGTTCGCGCTGCGCCACGCGGAGACCATGCCCAAGGTCGAGATCGACGCGCCGACCTTGACCGACCTCGGCGGCGGTCTGCGCGCTGTCGATGTCGTGTTCCGCAACACGCACTTGATCCCGACACGCACCGCGCGCGCTGCGCTGATGAAGATCGGCACGCCGGACCTGCTGACGCTCGAGGGGACGGGCATCGAAGTGCTGGCGGGCGGCGTGCGTCGCGATCGGTTTCGGCCCGAGCAGGTCGAGCTCGCCGAACGCGACCCGGCGCACCTGCACGCGGAGGACGGCATCGGCGGTCGCGAGGAATTGCGCATGCGCTGGATCGTGCGCGGCAGCGGCACGGCGACGCTGACCTGGCGCGGCGAAAAAGCGCGCCTCGTCCGCCGCGAGGTCGACCTGCGCTGAACTGCGGAGCAGTTCGGTAAGCGCTTGCGAGCGCGGGCCTTAGCGGCTCGCGTTAGCACTTTTTTCCGGGCCGAACGGCGCTCTTGTACGAGCTTTCATTCGCAGAGCCCACGCGCTTCACGCCCTTCGCAGATATCTTCTCTCCGTCCACGACGCGAACCGGTGCGCGCGAGCGTTTCCGGGAGCCCCAGCGGCGTGGAGCCCAGCCCCACTGGACAAACAGAGCGCCTCACGGTTGAGGCGCTACTTCGACTCAGGAAGAAGACGACCTATGCAACAACGCACGCTCAGGACATTCATCGGCACGGCGCTCGTCGCCGCGGCCGCCCAATCGACGGCGCTCGCTCAGATCAAGCTGAACGAGCTCTACGTGTCGCACTCCGGCACGGACACGCTCGAGTTCATCGAACTGCACGGCCCGGGCGGCGCGTCGCTCGACAACTACGTCGTGTGCGTCGTCGAAGGCGAGAGCACCGTTCGCGGGACGCTCGATCGCGCTTGGGACCTCACGGGTCTGGTGATTCCCCTCGACGGCCACTTCGTGCTCGGTGACACCGCCGAACCGAACACCGATTTCAACATCGGCACGTCCGACCGACTCGAGAACGGCACCGAGACCTTCTACTTGATCGATGCCGGCACGGCCTCGAACGTCGCCGCCATCGTGGCGCTCTTGAACACGCAGCTCGACGCCGACCTCGACCTCATCACGCCGTTGCCGACCATGGGCACGATCGTCGACATCGTCGCCATCCTCGATCCGGGTGCCACGCTCCCGGTTCCGACGGATTTCGCTTACGACAGCGCGCCGACGTTCGGCCCTGACGGCACGAACTTCCCCTCGGGCATCCTGCGCGGTCTCGACGCACCGAGCCCCTGGTGCGCCGACTTCCTCGCCTTCGACCCGGTCCTCAACTTGACCCCGGTCCCGCGCACGCCCGGTGCGACGAACTCGGTGTGCCCGAGCGCGCCGCCGTCGGCAGTGAACTACTGCACCGCCGGTACGACCTCGAACGGCTGCCAGGCCTACATGACCGGCCTCGGCACGCCGAGCGCCGCCGCTGCGAGCGGTTACACCGTCACCTGCAACGCCGCTGAAGGCGCGCAGTCGGGCATCTTGTTCTACGGCCTTTCGAGCGTCGCGACGGCGTGGGGCACGAGCGGTAGCTTCCTGTGCGTCAAGTCGCCGCTCGAGCGCATGGGCGTTCAAGCGATGACCGGAACCGCCGGTCTTTGCGACGGCGCGATGTCGGTCGACTTCCTCGCCTATGTCGCCGCCAACCCGAGCGCGGTCGGTACGCCGTTCGCCGCGGGCAATCACGTCTTCTTCCAAGGCTGGTTCCGCGATCCGCCGAGCCCGAAGACGACGCACCTGTCGGACGGTCTCGACGTCACGATCCTGCCGTGATGTGAGGGAGCCGCGAGGCTCCCGCGATGGAAACAACGGGCCGCGCGAAGCACTTCGCGCGGCCCGTTTCGTTTCGCCAAGCTGCCGTCGTCGAGATCGCGCCGCTGCGCGCGCGGGCGACGACCGGTTTGCGAGCGTGTCGCGAGCACCGCTGCGCACCGCGGCCCGCGCGCGACAGATTGCGTAGCGCGGCGTTCAGGTGACCGCCGGGTGCGTCGAACGCCGCGCAGATTTTGGGAACGCGCAGTTTTTTCAGCGTGCGCGCAAAGCTCCAGGTTCAGGCCTGAGACAGGCGCGGCCGATGAAGGCCCGCCCGCCCCCCAATCGGGCATCCTCGCCTCCGTGGAACCCCACCTCACCCTGCGTCGGTGCGACGGCCGGTCGTTCGGCCTCGCGCGACGCGTCGCACTCGCCATGTCGCGCGCCGGCGCCTTCGTGCTCGCGCTGGCTGCGTGCTGCACGTTGCTCGCGAGTTCGAGGCCGGCGAGCGCCCCCGCGGAGAACGACGAATACACCGTGAAAGCGGCCTTTCTCTACAACTTCACGAAGTACGTGAAGTGGCCGGCGGACGCGCTCGAGAAGGAAGACACGCCGATCGTCGTGGCCGTGCTCGGCACGGACCCCTTCGGCAAGAAGCTCGACGACGCCTTCAAAGGCAAGCTGATCGGCAAGCATCCGCTCTCGATCGTGCGCTGGAAGACGATCGACGAGCTCAGCGCCTGTCACCTGCTCTTCGTGCCCGCTACCGAGGCCGAACGCCTCGGCAAGATCGTCGATCACTACGCGAAGTCGCACACGCTCTTGGTCGGCGAGTTCGAGGGCTTCGCCGAGCACAAGGGCTGCCTCAATTTCTACATCGAGGACAAGAAGGTGCGCTTCGAGGCCAACGCGGCAGCAGCCAAGCGCGCCGAGCTCGAGATCAGCCCGCAATTGCTCAAGCTCGCGCGCCTCGTCAAGGAGCCCTAGCGATGTTGGCCTTCTTCAGCTCCGCGACTTCGATCCGCGGCAAGTTGCAGCGCCTGCTGGTGGTGACCTCGGCCATCGGGCTCGTGCTCGCCGGCGTGGCCCTCGCGATCTACGACGTCGCACAGTTCAAGGAACAGCAAGTCCACGACCTCTCGGTGTTGGCGGACATGCTCGGCGTCAGCTCGCGCGCCGATCTCGAGTTCGCCAATCCCGAGTACGCCTCGAAGACGCTCGCCGCGCTCGAAGCCAAGCAGAACATCACGTCGGCGCGCATCTACGACGTGAGCGGCGATCCGTTTGCGACCTACCACGTCGCCGGAGCCGCGGTTCCGCCCCTGCTTCCGCAAGAGGACGGCTACGCGATCGCCGACAACTCGATCCGTCTGTGGCGCACGGTGAAATCCTCGGAAGGCA
>CAYHRR010000098.1:9843-10250 GCA_964358875.1 uncultured Planctomycetaceae bacterium
TGTACCTCGATGCGAGCCTCGACGAGCTCGTCGGACGCGAACTGCGCTACAGCTTCGTGCTGGGCATCGTGCTGCTGTGCTGCATGGGCGTCACGTTCGCGCTCGCGGGCCGCCTGCAGGGCGTCATCGCGAAACCGATCGAGGAACTGACGCGCCTCGCGCAGACCGTGACCGGCTCCAACGATTTCTCGCTGCGCGCACACAGCACGTCCAACGACGAGGTCGGCTCCTTGGTCACGTCGTTCAACAGCATGCTCGACCAGCTCCAGGGGCGTGATCGCGAATTGGCGCTGCACCGGCAGAACCTCGAACGCGATGTCGCCGAGCGCACGCAGGAATTGCGCAGCACCAATGCCCAACTGCGCGAAGAGTCCGAGAAGGCGCAAGCGGCGACCGTCGCGAAGTCG
>CAYHRR010000099.1:0-10228 GCA_964358875.1 uncultured Planctomycetaceae bacterium
AGCGTCAGCGCCTCCTTGTAGGTGTCCATCGAGAACCAGAAGCCGTCGTGCTGGAACAGCGCGAGTTCGCGAGCGCTCGACATCGCGTCGAGCGGCCCGGTCTCGAGAATGCACTCGGGGTCCAAATAGTCGAAGACCCCGCGATTCATCACGAAGAAGCCGCCGCTGGTCAGCGCGCGCATCATCGGCTTCTCCTGGAAGTGCGTGACGATGCCGCGCGCGTCGACGGCGACTTCGCCGTAACGCGAGCGCGGATGGAAGCCGGTCAACGTCGCGAGCTTGCCCAGCTTCTTGTGATGCGCGACGAGCTTGTCGAGATCGATGTCCGACAGGCCGTCGCAATAGTTGAAGAGGAACGTGTCGCCCTCGACGTACTTCTGCGCGCGAAACAGGCGCCCGCCGGTCTGCGTCTTCGCGCCGGTCTCGACGAACGTGACTTCCCAATCTTCGATCGACTGCGAGCCCGCGTGGACGACCTTCTTCCCCGACTTCAGATTCATCGTGAAGTCCGAGTCGTGCCACTGATAGTTGAGGAAGTAGTCCTTGATCATCTCGCCCTTGTAGCCGAGGCACAGCACGAAGCGTCGGTAGCCCCAGCTGTAGTAAATGCGCATCAGGTGCCAGAGGATCGGACGCCCGCCGATCTCGACGAGCGCCTTGGGCTTGAACTCGGTCTCCTCGCGCAGACGCGTGCCTTCGCCACCACACAGGATGACGACGTGTTCCTTCTCCCATTTCATGCGCGGTGCTCTGCGGTGGAGTCGAAGGTCATGCGGTGCCTCATCGAAATCGCGGTCGCGGGTCTTGAGCGTCAGCGGTCGGCCGGAGTCACGCCCGCGCCTTTGCGATCGGGAGATGCGGGCCGATTGGCGCGCTCGAACGCAAACGTCTCGAGCTCGTGCAGCAGGTGTTGGACGCCGGCGACGAGCTGCGGGTCCTCGCCGTGCACCATCAAGGCCGGGTCGTCGATCACTTCGATGTCGGGCGCGACGCCGTAGCCTTCGACGCCCCACGTGCCGTCCTTCTCGTAGAACGCAAAGCGCGGCACGGTGATCGAGCTGCCGTCGACGAACGACGGATTGCCCGAGATTCCGACCAATCCGCCCCAGGTGCGCCGACCGATCAACGCGCCGAGCTTCATTTGGCGGAAGTAATAAGGAAAGGCGTCGCCGCCCGAGCCCGAGGATCCGTTGATCAACATCGCCTTGGGTCCGTGGTGTGCGAACGGCGGCCACATCCAATCGTCGCCGTGGCGCAAGGCCCAAAAATTCGTGCGCGGGCGGTTGAGCAACTCGATGAAACGCGTCGGGATCTGTCCGCCGGAATTCCAGCGTTCGTCGACCAAGAGCGCGTCCTTGTGGAATTGTCCGACGTATTGGCGCACGAGCTCGTTCTGGCCGCGCAAGCCCGTGTCGGGAACGTGCACATAGGCGATGCGACCGGCCGACAATTGGTCGACGAGCAAGCGATTGTGCTCGACCCAATCGCGATAACGCACTTCGCTCTCGCCGGCGATCGGGCGCACCATGACGCGCCGCTCGTTGCCGTCGCGCGTCGGTTGTTGATTGAGCACCAGTTCGGTCGGTCGATCGACGGTGCCGAGGAAATTGGCCTGTACGTCGGCGCCGCTCAGCGGCGCAGCGCCGTTGACCGCGAGCAACCAATCGCCTTCGCGCGCATCGATGCCCGGCTGCGCGAGCGGCCCGCGCGCGTCGGGCTCGGCGCTCCCGGCACCGATGATGCGTGCGATGCGGTAGGCGCCCTGCTCGAACGTCCAGTCGCAACCGAGCAAGCCCGCCGCGCGTCCTTCCGCCGCCTTCTCGGGAATGCCCGGACCGCCTTGGTTGTAGGCGTGGCCGATGTTGAGCTCGGCGATCATCTCGCTGAGCACGTAATGCAAATCGTCGCGCGACGTCGCGTCGGCGAGAACGCGCTTCGAATGCTCGTACACGCCGTTCCAATCGACGTTGTGCAGCGTCGACTCGTAGAAGAAGTCGCGCACGAGGCGGTGCGCGTCGGCCAGGATCTGCTGCCACTCGTCGCGCGGCGTCACCGACGCTTCGAGCGCGTGGAAGTCGAGCTTGTCCTCGACCTTCTGCTCCGGCTTGGCGTCGATCACCGCATAGCCGCCGTCGGCCAAGGCGACGAACAGCTTCTCGCCCTTGGCCGCCATTTCGAAAGCGGCGACGCCGGCGAGCACGAGCTTCTCTTCGCGCTCCTTCTTGTCCTCGCTCAGCTTGAATTGCACCAGCTTCGCGCCACTCGGCGCGGGCTCGTCATCGTCGCTGGGCACGGCGCGCTCGCGGCGCAGATAGAAGACGCAGGCGTCGCCGCCGTGGACATCGCTCAGCGATCCGTTGGCGACCGGCAACTGCAAAATGCGGCCTTCGAGCCCGTCGAAGTCGATTTCGATCGGCTTGGGCGCCGCTTTGTCCTTGTCGGCTTTCTTTCCTTCGCCTTCGCCTTCGCCTTCGGAGCTCGACTCGTCACTCGCTGTCGCGTCTTCGTCGCTCTCGCTCTCGCTCGCGTCGCGCGCGAGGAACGGATTGACGACGTCCTTGCGCAACGCGACCGCCATCAAGTTCGCGGCATCGGTGTAGATCCACGAATCGTCGAAGTCCGAGTAGCTCGGCGTGAACGTGCGCTGCGACACGAAGTACAACCACTCGCCGCCGCGATCGAAGCTGGGCGCGCGATTCTCGAAGCGTCCGGCGCCGATCTCGTGCAACTCACCCTTGGTCAGGTCGTAGATCAACACGGTGTTCAACTGCGATGTCGAGTGGCGCTGGCTCCAGGTGATCCAGCGCGAATCCGGCGCCCAATCGATGTCGAAAGGTTCGCCGAGCGGATTCGTGGCGAGTTTCTTCAAATCGCCGCTCGCCAAAGTCAGGTGCCACAACTCGCCTGAGTTGTTGGTGAATGCGACGCTCTTCGAATCGGGCGCGAAGGCGGGCTCGTATTTCCAACCGGCGCCGATCGTGGTCAACGCCTTCTCGCTCGTCTCTTCTTCGGCTCCGTTCCACTTGAACGGCGCGCCGTCGGCACGGCGCACGCACAGCTCGTACTCGCCGCTTCGATCCGACCAATAGGCGATCCACTGACCGTCGCAACTCCACGCCGGCGAGCGCTCGGCGACGCCCGAACTCGCCGTGAGGTTGCGCAGTGCGCCCTCGTCGACCGGTGCCGAAAAAATCTCGCCGCGCGCTTCGATCGCCACACGCTTGGCGTTGGGACCGATGCGCACCGAGGCGATGTCCTGCTCGAGCGACAGCGTTTGCGCGCGCAACAACGGTCGATCACCGGGGATCGCGACGGCGACAGGCAGACTCTTTTGCGCGGCTAGGTCGTAGCGAAACAGCTTGCCCGCGTGCTCGAACACGATGTCGTCGGGACCGATCGACGAGAAGCGCACATCGGCGTCGGTGAAATCCGTCACCTGGACCGTGGTGCGTTTTTGCACGTCGTACATCCACAGATTGAGGCGCGCCTTGGGATCGCGATCGGACAGGAAGTAGAGCTCGTGTCCGTGCCACATCGGCAAGCTGTCCGTGCCCGGATGATCGGTGACGCGGCGCGACTCGAAGCTGACGAGATTGAACAGCCACACGTCTTGCGCAAGACCGCCTTGGTAGCGCTTCCAGGTGCGGAATTCGCTCTGCGCGACGGGCGTGTACGCAAGCCACGAGGCCGTGTCGTCGACGACGCCGAAGGTGCCGTAGGGAATCGGCAGCTCCTCGGGCTGTCCGCCGTTCGCCGCGACCTTGAACATCTTCGGCGCGCGTTGCTGACCCGAACTCTGCGCTGAGAAGAACAGCAACGACTTGCCGTCGGCCGTCCAGTCGCACAGCACCTCGGCGGCGGGATGGTGCGTCACGCGCTGCGGGATGCCGCCGTCGACCGCGACCACGTACAGATCCGTGCCTCCGTCGTAGCCGCCCATGAAGGCGATGCGCGCGCCGTCGGGGCTGAACTTCGGCAGGCTCTCGGGCCCCTCCGGCGAGGCGAGCGGCCGCGCCGTGCCGCCTTCCTTCGCGACGAGCCACAGATCGTTCGCGTAGCGGAACACGATCTGGTCCTTGCTGACGTCCGGCATGCGCATCAACACGGCATCCGGTTGAACTTGCGCGAACGCGGCAGCGCTCAGCGCGACGACACTCAGGGCGATCCTCATCGGCGGTTCCATTTCGCGTCGCGATCGGCGACGCAGCGCGGGATTCTGCCCATCGCAAGGGTCGCGAGCCAGTGCGCGGATCGCGACTACTCGCGCGCGGCGTCGTTTTGCAGCGCGCGCAGCTTCGCCGCGGCATCGGCATGGGACGGCTCGATGCGCAGCACGCGCTCGTAGGCCTCCCGCGCGCTCGCACGGTCGCCGAGCTGTTCCGCGGCCTCGCCTTGGAACCACCAAAAACTGCGCTCCAAGGGCCGCAATTGCGTCGCGCGGCGCAGCGCCGTCAGACCTTCGAGCGGGCGCTGTGCGCGCGTCAACGCCAGGCCGAGATTGGCCCAGCCGAGCGCGTGCTCCGGTCGCTCGCGCGTGTAGCGCTCGAGCGTCGCCAACGCTTCGGCATACGCGCCTTGTGCGAGCAACGCGGAACCGAGCGCGAGCAGATGCTCGGTCGCATCGCTGCCGCGTGCCTGCGCAAGCTCGACGGCGCGCCGCGCGTAATCGAGCGCGCGCGTCGCATGCTCGCTCGCACGCTCTGCGTCGAGGCGCGCGAGCTCTTGGAAAATCACCGACAGGTTCGAGCAGAACTTGGGCTCGGCGCGCGCGTGCAGAGCACGCTCGAAGCAAGCAGCGGCCTCCGTCATCGTTTGGGCGCGGCGCACATTGTCGCGCTCGGCGAAGGCGCGCGTCTTCAGATCGTCACCGAGCCCGGCGTTGGCGATGTAGCTGTCGGGATGCACGGCGATCACGCTCCCCCACAGCGTCGCGCTGTCGCGCCAGACCTGCGTTCGGCGGTACGTGAGCGCGCCGAGACTCGCCACGCAGATCAGCGCGATCGACGGCGCGACGCGCGCGATAACGCCCTGCGTTCCGATGAACAACGCGCCGGCAGCGAGGAGCGCGAGCGGAATGCAGGGCACGTAGCTGTAGCGATCGGCGACGAGTTGCGGACCGACCTGCGCGAAACCGAGCAGCGGTGCGACGAGCAGCGCGAACGAACTGAGCGCGACGAGCGGCGCAGGGCTGCGCTTGCGCAATGCGATCGACGCGCCGAGGACAACGACGACAGCGAGTGCGCTCGATGCGAAAGATGCTGCCCTGAAGCTGATTTCCTCGGGCAATTCGTAGATCGGCGACAGCCCGACCGGCGCGAACGTCTTCAGCGGATAGAACGCGAGTCCGTAGAAGGCTTGCGCCATGCGCTCGACGAGTGTGTGGTCGCTCCAACTCGCCAACGCCTCAGGAAGCGCCGCTTGGCCCCACATCGCGAGCACTCCGAACACGACGCCGAGCACGGCGAAGGGCAGCTTTTCGAACACGAGTCCGCGCCAATCGCGCTCGCGCTTCAACGGCCACACATCGAGCACGAGCAACACCGCAGCCAGCGTCATGCCCGCGCCTTTGGCGAGCAGTGCTGCAGCAAAGGCGACGAGCGCGAGTCCATACCAACGCGTCGCTCCGCGCCCGCACAGTACGGAGAGCGCAACGAAGGCTGCGCCGACGACGACGAGCCCGAGCGGCGCGAAAGCGAAGCGCAACTCGCCACCGCTCGGCCGTTGCGTCGTCGCTACGAAGGCCGCGATGCACAGCGCTGCGAGAGCGAGCGCGCTTCCCCATTCGCGCGCACCGACGCGGCGCGTGATGCGGGCCTTCTCGCTCGCCGCCCACCGCAACCAGGCTCCGAGAGTGAGCACGGTGAACAGTCCGTACAACACGTCACGGCGTTCGGTGGCCCACACCACCGACTCGCAGCGCAGCGGGTGGATCGCGAACAAGGCCGCAGCGAACAACGCCGCTCGCTCGGTGTGTGTGTGCTCGCTCGCAACGCCGCGAAACAGCTTGCGGGCGACGAAGAACAACGCCATGGCCGTAGCGATGTGCAGCGCGATGCTCGTCGCATGCACGCGCGCAGCACTCGGCGCGCCGCTCGCCTCGCCCACGCCGTCGAGCGCGAGCGTCAACCAACTGAGCGGCTGGTACGGGCCGGTGTGGCACGTCGTGAACATCCAACGCACGTGCTCCCACGTCACGCCGCGCAACTGCGCATTGTCGGCGATCGCCTCCGGATCGTCCCAATTGACGAAACCCGCCGACAGCGCCGGCCAAAACGCCGCGCACGCGCCGAGCGCGAGAAGCACGAGCGCGAGCGCCGTTCGCATTGCGCGAAAGTACTCAGACGATTCGCGCGCGCGGGATCGGCACGATGAAGCGGCCGCCGCGGCGCGCGAACTCGGCTTGTTGGCGCATGATCTCGTCCGCGAAGTTCCAGGCGAGGATCAGGCAGTAATCCGGCTGGCGCTCGACGAGCGTCTTCGCCGGCAGCACCGGCAGGTGCGAACCAGGCGTGTAGAGCCCGACCTTGAGCGGACTCTTGTCGACGGTGTACGGCAGCAGATCCGTAGTGATGCCGCAGTAGTTGAGCAGCGTGTTGCCCTTCGCCGGCGCGCCGTAGCCCGCGACGCTCTTGTGTTCGCGCTTCAAACCGTGCAACAGCTCGAGCAAGCCCGCGCGCTGCGCCTCGACTTCGCGTGCGAAGTGTCGCAAGCGTTGCGGGCTGGCGATGCCGGCGCTGCGCTCCTGCGTCGACAGCGCGACGACCTCGGGAGCATGCTCGCGCACGCGCTCGACCGGCGCTGCGTACATGCGCACCGAACCGCCGTGCACCGCGCGGTGATCGATGCGCACCACGCGCAGCCCGGCCTCCTCGCACACGCGCATCAGCGACGTCACCGAGAAGTACGAAAGGTGCTCGTGATAGACGGTGTCGTACTCGCCGCGCTCGACGAACTCGTTGAGCTCGGGCACTTCGCAGATCGCGAGGCCCGTGTCGTCGAGCAGCGCCTTGAAACCGCGCAGGAAGTCGACCGGGTCGTCGACGTGAGCGAGCACGTTGTTGCCGATCACGGCGCGCGCCGGACCGAACTCGCGGCGCAACAGGACGGCCTCGCGGGCATTGAAAAAGCGATTGACGGTCGGCACGCCGGCCGCCGTCGCCTGCGCGGCGATGTTCGTCGCGGGCTCGACGCCGAGCACGCGTGTGCCGCGCGCTTGGAAGCACTTGAGCAAGGAACCGTCGTTCGACGCGGCCTCGACGATCAACTCGCGCGCGCCGGCACCGAGCAGCTCGCACACCGTCTCGGCGTACTCGACGTTGTGCGTCGCGATCGTGTCGGAAGTGCCGGTGACGTAGAGGTAGTTGCGGAACAGCACCTCGGGATCGATCACGTCGAGCAACTGCACCATGCTGCACGCGCGGCAGAAATACACGTCGAGTGGGAAGCGCGGCTCGGCGTCGAACTCCGCGGGACTCTTCAAGAAAGAGTTGGCCAGGGCCACGTTGCCCAGCGGCAGGAACAGTTCGAGGTCCTTGCCGCCGCAGGCCCGGCAGGTGGTTCGCTTGTGGTGCATCGAGCTCGCGGCGCTCATGGGGTTGCGGGAGGTTAGCAGCGCCGGCGCGCCGTCCGAAGCGCGCTCGTGCGGACCTACGATCGGCCGAAACTACGTTCGAACGCGAGCGTGCGCCGCACTCCGCTCTCGATCGTGGTGCTCGGCCGCCATCCGACGAGGCGCTGCAACAGGTCGAGCGCGACCGGCTCGTGCGCCATTTCTTCGACGCGCGTGGGCAGCGCGCCGAAACACAGCCGCTCGCGCGCGATGCCGAGCTCGCGCGCCGCGCGCAGGGCGAAGTCGCGCACTTGCGTCAGCTCGCCGGTCGCGAGGTTGAGCGCGCGCGGAGCACACTCGACGGGGCACGCGCCGAGACGCAACAAACCCTCGGCGACGTCTTCGACGAAGGTGAAATCGCGCAACTGGCGGCCTTCGCTCAGCGGAATGTCGCCGGTACCGAGCGCGGCTTCTCTCAACGAAGGCAACAGTCGCCCCGCGTGCTCGCCCGGTCCGTACACCGTGAACAAGCGCGCGCTGAGCGCCTTGACGCCGCGCCGTTGCGAGATGTCGCGCAGTCGTTCGCTGCCTTCGAGCTTGGTGCGTCCGTAGAGCGTCGTCGGCACGCACTTCCAGGCGTCCGCAAAATCGCCGCCCTGCGTTCCGAATTCGAGCGCCGAGCCGGCGTGGACGAGCGCTTGGCCGGACCACGTTGCATCGCTCTTCACGGCCTCCGCGAGCTCGGCGACGAGGTCGCAGTTGACGCGCTGCGCCAAGGTCTCGTCGCGCTCCGCACGATCGATGCCGTAACCGGCGAGGTTGAACACGATCTGAGGCTTCAGCGCGTCGACCAGCCGCGCTGCGTCACCCGTGCGCGAAAGATCGACAACGTGCAAGGCCGCAGCGATGCCGTGGTCGCTCAACACGCGCGCGGTGCCGAGCGCGTCGCGCGTCGCGACGAAAACCTCCGCGCCGCGGGCATGCAACGCCGCCGTGGTCCAGCGCCCGATGAAACCGCCGCCGCCGAGCACCAGCGTTCGAACGCCGCGGTACTTCGCGTCGTTCGCGTTCATCGCACGACCTCGGGCATGGCCGGCGTGCGCGTGCCGGTGAGCGTGTCGGTGGCCGCGTGCGCGACCTGCGATGCCGGAAGCGGCCCTTCGAGCTCGTAGCCCAGCTGCCCCCAGTCGCGTGAACGCAGCAACCACACCGGACGATCGGCGTAGTGCTCGAGCAATTGCGCGCGCGTGGCGCTGTCGCGCGCCCACGCGAAGATCGGCGCGTCCGCTTCGAGATCGAGCGGGTTGTAGACGGCCGCCGACGCGAAATCCGGATGCCGCGCGCCGTGTACGAGCACGAGCGAGCGACCGAGTTGCTTGCTCGCGATCAAGCGTCCCACCGCACCCGTCATGCCGCGATAGTCCGCGTACTTGTCGTCGGCGCGCCACGGAATCCACGTGCACCACGCGAGCGCGACGAGCGCGCACGCAACGGCCCGCACGCGGCGCGCGTCGCCCGCGACGTGCTCGGTCGCGCGCATCCCGCGCATCGAGAGCCACGCGAGCGGCACGATCGTCAAGTACCAGTAGCGCGCGCCGAAATCCGGGCCGCCGTTGAACCAATAGAACGCGCCGGCGAACGGAATCGCGAAGGCGAAGGCGAGCAGCGCTCGATCGGTGCGCGTCGATTTTGCGAGCGCGAAGTAGAGCAGCACGAAGAGCAGCGAACCCGCGCTCCAACCGAACAGCTCCGCCTGCATCGCGAAGACATTGAACTGCGACGTGACCGCAGCTTCGAGCGGCGAGTGACCCGGCCACGGATCGAGTCCGCCCCAACCCAGGCCTTTTTCCGGCCCGAAACCCATGTCGTTCTTGCCGGGACCGTAGACGACGTCGACGTAGTGTTGGATCGGGAAATCGAGCGCCTTGCCGGTGAGCGCAGCGTTGTACGGCAGCGTCAACGCGGCGACGCCGGCCGTCGCGAGCACGAGCGCCGCGATCGCTCCGCTGCGCAAGCGCGCGCCGCCGAAGCCGATCGACCACAGCCCAAGCGCGAGCGCGACCACGAGTCCTTCGAGCGGTCGAATCAGCGCGACCATCCCGATGCACGCTCCGCCGACGAGCGTCCACGCGATGCTGCCGGTGCGCCGCGAACGCGCGACGCCGAGCGCAGCCGTCACCGCGCAGAACAAGGTCCAGCTGTGCGTCATGAAGCTCATGTTCAAGAACACGAACCACGGCGATGCGGCGAGCAACACGGCGACGAGGCGCGCGTCGCGACGGTTCGTCAGCTCGCGCGCGAACAAGTACGTGACCAGCACGGTCGCGCCGCCGAGCAGCGGATTGACGAGCCACGGCACGCCGAAGAACGCGCCGATCGCCAGCACTGCCGGCCAACCGATCGGTACCGGGCAATACCACTTGCCGCTGTCGAGCAGCATCAAGTCGATGTCGAACGCCGCAGGCACCGGCGGCGCCGCGCGCCACAGCTTGCCCGCCGCGAGATAGCGCGCGTGCAGCAGATACACGACTTCGTCGGGCACGTGCGGATGACGCTCGTAGACGAACCAACACAAGAGCGCGGCGACAAGCGTGCTCGCCGCCGCGAGTTTCCACGCAAAGCCGTCGAGTGCGCCCGGCTGCGGCGCCTCGCCGTCGCGCGCGCCGAGCAGGCGCTCGA
>CAYHRR010000100.1:0-10184 GCA_964358875.1 uncultured Planctomycetaceae bacterium
GGGCGGCCCGCTTCACCGCTGCGACTGAACTCCAGGTACTGCGCGAGACCTTCGTTGAGCCAAGGCGGGATCTCGCCGCGCCCCGCGCGCGTCTTCACGGCCGTGTTGATCAGCACCTCGTGCGCGGCCTCGTGCGCGAGCGTCGGCAATTCGAGACTGCTCGATGCGTCGATGAACAGCGTGTTGAGGCCCGGGTCGTAGAACCCACGCCGTTCGTCGCCGCCGGGATAGGAGCGTTTGTCGGCGTGAATCTGCGCGAGCATCGGCTCGACCACTTCGTAGAGCTCGACCGCTTCGCCGAACCATTCGAAGAACGTGCGGTAGCAGAATTCGAGCTCGAGCACCGCCGCGACGGCCTGCGCCGGCGCGAGGTTCGTGCGCACGTCGAAGTGCGTCGTCGTCAGGTGCCAACCGTCCTTGAAATCCCGGCGCAGCTCGAGCAATTCGGCATAGGTGAACGCCTTCGAGCCCTCGCGCACGCGCCACTTGCCGTCGCGTCGTTCGTGACCGAGCAGCTCGTGCGCGCCTTCGAGCGCCGGATCGACCGCGAGTGCGCCGAGTGCAAAGAGTTGCGCTTCGCCTTCGAGTCCCTGTTCCTTGCAAGTTCGCGCGAGCTCGGCGATCGCCGCCGCGTCTTGTGCGTGGATCTGCTCCCAACGTTCGAGCGCAGCGCGCAAGTTGCGCGCGGCCGACTTCACCTCGGCGACTTCCGCTGTCGCGATCTCGCGCTCGCGCGAGCCCACGCGCACGACGACCTTCTGCGCGCTCTCGAAGACGACGCGGCCTTCGACCTTCGTGCCGTCCTTCAGCGAAACGACATCGCTCGCGCTGCTGCGAGGGCCCAAGGCCGACAACGCAACGAGCGCGAGCGATAGTGCGATCACGGAACTAGCGGCGGCGGTTCAGCAGCATCAACACGTAGTAGAAGAGCAGTGCGACGGCCGCGAACAGTTCGAGCGAAGCTGCGACGTACCGATCCTCGGGGTAGTGCAGCATCACCGCCGACGTCTTGTAGAGGATCGCTGCGCCCGCGAAGGCGATCATCGCGGCCGAGAACCACGTGCCGAGTTCGAAGCCGAAGATCAACGAACCGACGATGGCGAGCGCGGCGCAGATGCCGCCCCACATCAGGATTCCGCGCAGGAACGAGAAGTCCTTGCGGATCACGAAGGCGACGGCGGTCAGGCCGGCGAAGCCGAAGAACGACAGGTAGGCAGCCGTCGCGATCGTGCCGGGCGCTCGTGCGTTCGCGTACCACAACAGCGGAACGAAGATCAGCGCCTCCGCGATCACGTAACCGACCAGCGCGACGTACTGCATCGGCACCGAGCGCACTTTGTGTGCCGTCGTCGTGCACATCCAACCGACGAGCGTGAACGCGCCGAGCACCATCAGCCAGCCGTAGCGCGCGCCCGACAAGGCTTGGACGATCTGGTCGGCGATGCCCAGCTTGAACAGCGCGATCTCGACCAACGCGAAGCCCGACAATGCCGCACACACGTGCGCGTAGGTCTTGAGCAGGAAGTTCGCGCGCGACTCGACGCCGGACTCGGACACGGGCCGCGCGATGACGCCGCGCGTTTCGTAGGGATCGTTCTGCATCTTCGAAAGCTCCTTGGTTCGTCGCGCGCGGTCACGTCGCCGCGCGCTCGTCGATGATCGAGGCCGGGAAGTGTGTGCGTTGCGCGGCGCGCGCGCAAGTTCACGCCGCTCGCGTCCGGTCGACAGGATGAAGCGTGGATTCCGACGGCCGCTGTCGTGCTCGCGCGGTGAAAAAAAAGAAAGGCGACCTGCAACGCAGGCCGATGGCGCGGCGTCGTCAGTAAGCGCGCCGCTTAGGGCGCGTTCCAGGCCGTGACGAGGTGACCCATGCAGTTCGATTTCAGCCAAGTGCAAGACATCGATTCGTTCGTTTCGATTCCCGAAGGCGCGTACACGTGCCGCATCGCCGAGGTGCGCGAAGGCGTCGCGCGCGACGGCAGTCCACGTTGGAGCGTGAGGCTCGAAGTCTCGCGCGGCGAATACACGGGGCGCACCGCAGGCTGGGACAGCCTGACGTGGAGCGACCGCGGCATCCGCCGTGTCAAACGCGTGCTCGAATCGCTCGGTCTCGACGTGCGCGGCCATGTCGAGGTCGAAGCGCACGACTTGCTCGGGCGCGAGGTGCGTGCGCTGTTCCACTCCGAGGAGCGTGAGGATCCGCACACGGGTCGCCGGGTGCTGCGTTTGCGTGTGCCCTACGCCGGCTACGCGCCGCTCGACGGCCCGCCGATCAGCGAAGCTCCGGCGCGCGACGAGGAACTCGAAGACGATCGCGACTGAGCGAGCGCCGCGCGAGTCGGAGCGCGTGCGAGTCGCGCACGCGGCGCGCCACGCCTTCTTGCGCGCGGCGCGTCACCAAGCGCTGCTCGGTCGGCTCGGTTCCGACGCTTCAGGACCTCGGCATGCGACCGACGTTCCGTTGCGCGCGGCGCGAACGGAACGACGCCGGAATGCTGTCGGACGCGCGGTTGCGCCGCGCCGCCTGCGAGTGCCACGATACGCGCGATGAATGCACCGAAACCTGCGCCTTCGAATTCGAACGACGACGAGGACTTGTTGCGAGTCGCGCACGCGGCTGCAGCCTTGGCCTACTCGCCGTACTCGCACATTCGCGTCGGCGCGGCCTTGCTCGGCGCGGACGGCGCGGTCTACTCCGGCTGCAACGTCGAGAACGCGAGCTACGGATTGACCATCTGCGCCGAACGTTCCGCCGTGACGCGCGCCGTCGCATCGGGCACGCAGCGCTTCGCAGCGATCGCCATCGCCACCGACCGGCCGCAAGGCTTCATGCCGTGCGGCGCGTGCCGCCAAGTGCTCGCGGAGTTCGCGCCCGACATGCTCGTGATCGTTCAAGGCACTGCGGGACCGATCGTGCGCGCCAAGCTGAGCGAGTTGCTTCCGCGCGCGTTTCAACCCGAAGACCTGCGCTGAGAGGCGCGCGCATTCGATGAGTCCGGCCCAGTCACCGAGCGCTCGCGCGCAGCGCTTGCGCGCCGATCTGCGGCGCCACGACTACCTCTATTACGTGCTCGCGGCGCCGGAGCTCAGCGACGCGGCCTACGACAAGCTGTTTCGTGAACTGCGCGAGCTCGAACGCGCGCACCCGGAACTCGTCGCGCCCGACAGTCCGACGCAGCGTGTCGGCGCACCGCTACCTGAGGGTCAGGGCTTCGCCAAACGGCGCCACGAAGTGCCGATGCTCTCGATCGACAGCTTGTTCGACGAGGGCGAGGTGCGCGACTTCGAGAAGTCGATCCGGCGCTTCCTGATGCTCCCCGACAGTGAGCAACTCGAATGGGTGGCCGAACCCAAGTTCGACGGCGCCAGCACTTCGCTCGTCTATGAACGCGGAGTGTTCGTGCGCGGCCTGACGCGCGGCGACGGCGAGATGGGGGAGGACATCACGGCCAACTTGCGCACCGTGCGCAGCATTCCACTCGAACTCGACGCAAGCGTGCGCGCCGTCCCCGAGTTGCTCGAAGTGCGCGGCGAGATCTTGATGGAGCGCGAAGCGTTCCGCGAGTTCAACGAGCGCTTGGTGCGCGAAGAAAAAAAGCCGCTCGCCAATCCGCGCAACGCCGCCGCCGGAGCCTTGCGCCGCAGCGCGCCCGCGGAAGTCGCGCGTTATCCGCTGCTGTTCCAGCCCTGGGCCGTCGCGCGCATCGAGGGCGCGAACTTCGAGCGGCACTGGGACGTGCTCGCCGCGCTGCGCGACTGGCACTTGCCGACGAACCGCTGGGCCGAGCGCGTCAGCGGCATCGATGCCTGTTTCGCGTACCACGCGAAGATCGGCGATCTGCGCGCGACGCTGCCGTTCGATGTCGACGGGATCGTCGCCAAGCTCGACCGGTTCGACTTGCGCGAACGTTTGGGAGCGACGACGCGCTCCACGCGCTGGCAATTCGCGCACAAGTTTCCGGCGCTCGAAGAGACGAGTTGCCTGCGCGCGATCGAGTTGCAAGTCGGCGCGCTCGGGCGCATCACGCCGCGCGCCCACGTCGAGCCGGTCGAGATCGGCGGCGTCATCGTGCGGCACGCGACGTTGCACAACGCCGACCACGTGCACGCGCTCGGCGTGCGCATCGGCGATCGAGTCTTCCTGCACCGCGCCGGCGACGTGATTCCGCAAGTGATGGGCGTCGCGAGTGCGGCGCAAGGCGAAGCGCCCGCCGATTGGCTCGCGACGACACCCGAAGGCTTGCTCGAAGGCGCGCGCGCGCGCCGCGGCGTGATGTGCGCGTGGCTCGAGCCCTTCGAGATGGCGACGGAGTGTCCGCACTGCGGCACGGCGCTCGTTCAAGAAGGCAAGTTCCGGCGCTGCCCCAATCTCTACGCCTGTCGCCCGCAGGTCGTCGGTCGCACGCTGATCGCAGCGGGCCGCGGCGCGCTCGAACTCGACGGCCTGGGCGAGAAGATGGTCGAGCAGCTCTACGACGCGGGCTTGCTGCACTCAGCCGCCGATCTCTTCCACCTCGACGCGCGTCGCGCGGAGTTGGTCGAACTCGAGCGTTGGGGCGAAAAAACCGTCGCGAACTTGCTCGAGCGCATCGCGCGCGCGCGCGCGACACCTTTCGAGCGCTTTCTCGTCGCGCTCGGCATTTTCGACGTCGGCGCAGCGACCGCACGCGCACTCGCGTTGCATTTCGCGAGCATCGACGACCTGCGCAGCGCATCGCTCGACGAGTTGCAGAACATCGAAGGCATCGGCCCGGCGGTCGCGGCGAACGTGCGCCAGTGGTTCGAGCGTCCCGAGAACACCGCGCTGCTCGAGCGCTTCACCTCCGGCGGGCTCGTGCTCAGCTACCCCGCGCTGGTCGTCGACACGGCGAGCCCCTTCGCCGGCAAAACCGTCGTCTTCACGGGCACGCTCGCCAAGATGGGCCGCGACGAGGCCAAGGCGCTGGTGCAGTCGCTCGGCGGCAAGGTCGCCTCGTCGATCAGCGCCAAGACCCACTTCCTCGTCACCGGCGAAGGCGGCGGTTCGAAGCGCGCGAAGGCGGCCGAACTCGGCGTGAAAGTGATCGAAGAAGCCGAGTTCCTCGCGCTCGCCGGCCGCTCCGACGCGTGAACCGCGCGCGGTGTACGCCGTTGAACGGTCGACGCGCTCGCACGGCTCCATAACGGCGCCGTTGCTGGCGGCTGCGGCGGAACCTCGGCTAAGGTGAGCGCGCATGAATCCCGGCGAACAGACCGACAATGCAGGTGATGCGGCGCAGCGCAAGCCCGCCGATCCCTGGCTCGAACGCGACAACTTTCGCGTTCCCGAAGGCTTCTCCGACGCCAACACCGAGCAACTCGTCAAGCGCGCCCAGGAGGGCGACGTGTCGGCGCTCAACGATCTGTTCGTGCGCTACCACAGCCTGATGGTCGAGACCGCGCGGCGCCGGCTCGGTCCGCGCCTGCGCCAAAAGGAAGACCCGGACGACCTGGCGCAGACGACCTTTCGCGAGGCGACGCGCGACTTCAAGCAGTACGAGTACCGCGGCGAGCAATCGCTTCTGAAGTGGCTGATGCAGATCCTGCAGAACAAGATCCGCGACAAGGCGGAGTACTACTCGGCCTCGAAACGCGACACGTCGCTCGAGACCCAGCTCGAACCGCCCGTCGATCCGTCGCGTGATTTTTCGCACCCCTATGAGCACGCCTCGCGCGACGACCTGTCGGTGACGCGCACCGTGCAGCGCGACGAGAACTTCGAGATGCTGCGCCGCGGGCTGGAGCAGTTGACGCCCGAATACCGCCAGGCGATCACGTTGGTTTTCTTCCAGGGCCTGACCCTGCGCGAGGCCGGCGCGCGCTTGGGAGGTCGCTCGGAGGACGCGCTGCGCATGATGCTGCGGCGCGCCGAGGCCAAGTTGGGCGAGATCCTCAAGCCGTCGCTCGGCAAGGACTATCGCGACCCGACGTCGACCTCGACGTGAGCGGCGCCGACGCTTGCCTCGCGCACAGGGTGCCGCTAAAGTCCCCGCCCCGCCGGGCCGCTAACTCAATCGGCAGAGTGCCATGTTCACAGCGTGGAAGTTACTGGTTCGACTCCAGTGCGGCCCACCAACCTTGCTCGCGCTCGTCGCGTGCAGCGCAGGTTGTGCCGCCCCGTTCGGGACCGCGCCGCTCTCGGCGCGAGCGTTTTTCGAAGCGCGCGCCGGACTTTCGATCGGCGGCGTCGCGCTGCTGACGCAGGACGCGGGCGAGCTGCGCGTCGCGATCGACGTCGTCGATGCTCCGCCCGGTGTGCACGGCGTGCATGTGCACGACGCGCAGAGTTGCGCCGAGCTCGACGCTCTCGGCCCTGGCCGCCACTACAACCCCGAGCGCCGCGCGCACGGCGATCCGCGTACGGCCGAGCACAGCCACGCCGGCGATCTCGGCAACATCGAAATCGACGCGCACGGCAACGGGCACCTCGAGTTCACGACGCGCCGCCTGTCGATCGCGATCGGCGAGCGCGACATCGTGCGCCGCGTGATCACGATCTCCGAAGCGCGCGATGACTTCACGTCGCAACCCTTCGGAGCATCGGGCCCCTTCATCGCCTGCGCAGTGATTTGCGAAGCGCAGTGAGCGCGCGCTTCACCGCGTGAGTCGTTGCTGACGCTCGGATCACGTTCGATGTTGCGAACGGGCAGCGCAACGTGCGCGCTGCGTGCGCTGCCTCCGCGACAGCAAAGAGGCCGACGACCCGTGCGGGCCGCCGGCCTCGATCCCCTCACCATCACGAAATCGCCGCTGGTGCTCGAAGCTCTGCGCCGCCTTCAGGGCTGGACGGTGAACTCGAGCGCGCTCGACAGCGCGGTCGCTTTGGCGCTCGGCGGATCGCGCCACCAGCCCTGCACGTCGACGACAGTGCCTGCTTGGAACGGCGCGCCGAGCGCGTTCGGATTCGCTGCGTGGAAGGCATTCCAATCGAGCGCAAGGCTGCCGTCGCAACCGAGCGGAGTGCCGCCTGTCGGTTGTGCGCCACAGCGTTGGAAGGGCGTCTTGACGCACAAGAAGCTCGTGCTTGCGCCCCACGCCACGGCGACGCGTCCGCTGAGCCCGTAGTAGATCAAGCCCGTTTGTTGTCCATCGAGTCCGCCGACGGTGATCGTCAACGGACTCGCTGCGGAAGCACTGGCCCAACCGCTCGCTCCGATCACCGGCACACAGCCGCGTGAACTCGTGCCGGCGCTGCAGTAGCCGAACGGAAAGCGCGCGTCGCGTTTGCCGAAGAGCACTTGCAGCACGCCGCCGATCGGTGGCTCGGTGCCGACATTGGCGAGCACGTCCGCCAGCCCGTCGTTGTCGAGGTCGGCCACGTGAATCGTCGTCGTGCTGCCGCTGATTCCGTAACCGACCGGCGCATCGAAGGTCCCGTTGCCTGCGTTCACGAACAGCACGACGTCGTCGCCGCCGTACGCGCCGCACACGATGTCGAGGTCGCCGTCTTGGTCGGCATCGAGCGTGGCGAGCGACGTCGTGCCGCCGTACTGCAGCGAGAACATGCCGTAGTAGGTCGCGGGCGCGCCGAAGGTGCCGTTGCCGTTGCCCAGCAGCACGACCATGTTCTCGCCCTGGCCGTTGTAGTCGTAGTTCACGCCGGCGACGTCGAGCTTGCCGTCGCCGTTGAAGTCGCCCTTGACGATGCGCAGGAATCCACCCGCCGCTGCCGTCGAAAGCGGCGCACCGAAGGAGCCTGTGCCGTTGTTCAGCCACGCGACCGCATTGCCGTTGCCGTACACGACGTCTTTGTCGCCGTCGTTGTCGAGGTCGCCGGTCGTGATCGTGCTCCCGCCCGCGACGCTCGCCGAAGAGGTGTAGCTGACCGCGCCGAAGGCTCCGCTGCCGTCGTTCTTGATCAGCGCCAGTCGATTGGTGCCCGAACTCGTCACGCCGATCACGTCCATGTCGCCGTCGTTGTCCGCGTCGAAGACATCGAAGTTGTTGACGCTGCCGATCGACAGCGGCGACAGCGGTTGGAAGAACCCCGGGTAGATCGCGCCCTCGTTGAGGGCGAGCAGCACGGTGTTCGTCTTGACCAGCAAGTCGACGTAGCCGTCGCCGTTCACGTCCGCGAGCTTCGGATAGCCGAGCGTGCCGAAGTTGGCGCTCTGCAGATTCGCCGTCAGGTGCCCCGTGCCGTCGTTGAACAGGTTCCAGATGCGCGAATCGGTCGTGACCACATCGCGGTCGCCGTCGAGGTCGATGTCACCGCTGGCGATGCCGTTGCAAAAAGCCGCTGTCGTCACCGCATAGGGCATCGAGAAGTTGCCGCTCTCGTTGGTGTGCACGGTGATCGTGTTCGAGCCGCTGTTGGCGACCACGACATCGAGGTCGCCGTCGAGGTCGACATCGCCCGCGCTGATCGAGCGCGCGTTCTCGCCGGTGCGAAACGACTGCTCGACTAGGAAGCCGCCCTGTCCGTTGCTCGGCAGCAGCGAGTAGCCGTACTTGTTCGAGTGTCCGACGCACAGGATGTCCGGCCAGCCGTCCTGCGTGACGTCCGCGACGGTGAAGTCGTGGGCCGAGCCGATCGTGACCGCGAAACTCTCGAGCGCGGCGAAGCTGCCCGCGCCGTTGTTGCGGTACAGGCCGATCGAGCCCCACGAACCGACGGGTGCGCCGGCCGCATACAGCACGTCGAGATCGGCGTCGTTGTCGACGTCGGCCACGTGAACACCGGGCACGCTGTTGACCGTCGATCCGACGGCCGGAGCCAGCGACGCGGGTGCTCCGAAGCCGCCGCTTTGGTTGTTGAAGAGCAGCGCGACGGACGTCGTGCTCGTCGCGACCGAAACCGCCAAGTCAGGCCACTGATCGCCGTTGAGATCACCCGCAGCGATCTTGTAGGGCTGCGTTCCGGCGATCGGGAAGTCGACGCGCGTTGCGAAGGCAGCTGCGCCGTTGTTGTAGAGCACCGAGACGTCGGCTTCGTTCCAGTACCAGTTGGCCGTCGCGAGGTCGACGTCGCCGTCGCGGTCGGCATCGAAGGCGACGATCCCCGTCGGGCCACGGCCGCACGCGTAGTACTGCATCGCTGCAAACGTCGCGTCGCCGTTGTTGCGGAACACACCGACCGTTTGACCGCTCGTGCCGAAGCCGCCTGCGCAAAAGGCGAGGTCGATGTCGAGATCGCCGTCGAAGTCGGCGGCGACGACATCAGCCGTCTCGGTCGTGGTCGGCGTCGTCAACGCGACGAAGCGCGGCGCTTCGTAGCTGCCGTCGCCGCGGTTCACGAGGATCGAGAAACGACCCGCGATGAAGTTGCCGATCTGCGCAACGACGATGTCGAGATCGCCGTCGCCGTCGAGATCGGCCGGTACATGTCCCTGCGGGTAGTAGCCCTGGCTGGTCGCCGTGAGTCCGGTGCCGTAACTGCGTTGCGTCGCGGAAAACAGGGGGCTTTGCGCGCCGGCGTGCGCCGCCAGAACGGCGATCGCAGCGGCACCGAGTGCGCGGAAGTGGTGGGGCTTGAGCATGGTTCTTCTCGGAAGTTTCGGCGTGGGTGGCGTGCTCGCACCGGCGTGCGAGCTGCGCAGCGTTTCGTTCGGCCGCACTTTCCCTTGCTCAAGCTCCATGCCGGACGCGCCCGCCTCGCAGCGCTCGCTTCCAGCTCGCCGCGTGTCCAAGCTGCGGACGGCGCGGTCCAGCGCATGGATGCGCGACCGCGATCGGCCCTGCACAGGCGCGCTCGAAGGCTGCCGGAGCGAGCGGGTACATCGCTTGCCATGGCGACGGCGCGGTCACTGCACTTCACGACGCCATGGAAGTCTCGCCGGCGGCGAGCCTTCACCAACAAGGACAGCATTCATGATCCTCCTCCTCGACTCACTGTGCGCGCTGGTCAGTTTCATTGCGGCACCGTTGGCGCCTCGCGCTGATTGTGGTGTCGCTTGGAACACAGGCTGGACCAACAACACGCTCGGCATGAGCCACCTGGTTGCGAATGAAGACCGCGAAGCCGCCGACGATTTCGACTTCACGGGCGCGCTCGGGCGAGTGTTCGTTCACGGCACCGGACCGATGACGGGCTCGTTCCCCGTCGACGGCGTGTGGGTGCGTTTCTACGCGTGGACTGCGAATGGACCGGGCGTGCTGCAGCACGAGCGCTTCCTCGCCGCCGGCGATCCGCAGCTGCACGTGACGACGATTCCCGAGACGATCGA
>CAYHRR010000101.1:0-2607 GCA_964358875.1 uncultured Planctomycetaceae bacterium
CAATGTCGAGCGCTTCGACGCGCCTAGCCCAATTTCTCGCGCATCCAGGCCGTGCGTGAACGGCTGACGGGGAGCCAGAGGTCTTTGCCGACGAGGACTTTGCCGGTGCCGCCGGCGTCGCGGTCGAAGCGGCGGATGTGCGGGAGCGCGACGATCGCGGAGCGGTGGATGCGTGCGAAACGTGCGGGATCGAGCTTGGTTTCGAGGTCGGAGAGCGGTTGGCGCAAGAGGTGCTCGCTCGTCGCGGTGTGGATCAAGACGTACTGATCCGCCGCCTCGATCCACACGATGTCGGCGGTGTCGACGAGCTCGACGCGACCCGTGTGCGCGATCGACAGGCGTTCGAGGTAGCGCTGCGCTGCAACCGGCGCGGCCGGCGGCGCTGCGCGCACGGATTCGAGCAACGCCGAGAGTTGCTGCGAAAGCACCGCGACTTGCTCGAGCTTGCGCCGCGCCTTCGCGCGCGTGAGCGCCTCGCGAAAACGCTCGTCGTCGAAAGGCTTCAACAAGTAGTCGACGGCGTGTACCTCGAAGGCGCGCAGCGCGAAGCGATCGTAGGCCGTTGCGAAAATCACCAGCGGCACGTCGCCGTCGAGTTCGTCGACGACTTCGAAGCCGTCCAGGCCGGGCATCTGCACGTCGAGGATCAACAACTCCGGCCGCTGCGCGATCACTGCGGCGAGCGCTTCGCGGCCGTTGGCACATTCGGCGACGAGCTCGAGCTCGGCGTCTTCGTGGACGAGCTTGCGCAACGTCGAGCGCGCCAAGGGTTCGTCGTCGACGATCACACATTTCATGCGCGGTTCAGCCACGTTGCACCTCGGCGGGCCCGCCCGCGGCGGGTTGTTTGGGAATCTCGATCACGACGCGCGCGCCGCCTTCAGCGCGATTGGAAATGCTCAAGCTCTGCGCGTCGCCGTACAGAAGCGCTAGTCGACGCCGCGTGTTGGCGAGGCCGATGTGCGCGCCGCGTTCGTCGCGTTCGCGAGCGCCGTGGGCGAGCACTTCGGCGTCGAAGCCGGGGCCGTCGTCGTCGACGGTCACCACGAGTCCGCCGCGCACGACGCGCGCACTGACGCGCACGATGCCGCCCTGCTCACGCGCAGACAGGCCGTGGCGCACGGCGTTTTCGACAAGCGCGATCAAGCTCAAGGCCGGCAGGCGCAGCTCATGCGCCGCAGGCTCGACCTCGAACTCGAAGCGCAACCGCTCGCCGAAGCGCACGACTTCGATTTCGAGATAGCGCCGCGCGAGAGCGACCTCGTCGACGACGCGTGCTTCGTGCGTTTCGCCTTGATCGAGCGACGTGCGCAAGAGCTGCGCGATCGAGGCGAGCACTTGCAGCGCGCGTTTCGAATCGCCTTCGCGCACCAGGCCGCCGACCGAATGCAACGCGTTGAACAAGAAGTGCGGGTGCACTTGGCCGCGCAAAGTGGCGAGTCGCGCATGCGCGAGCTCGGCGCGCGTCTCGGCCTCGCGCACCGCGAGTTCCGCCGAACGGCGCTCTTCACGTTGCGACTTGAGGAACGAATAGATCGCGCCGCCCGCCGACAGCACCAGCCAATACACGAGCAGCTCGCGCGTGAAGCGAAAGGTCGCTTGGCCGTTGAGGCGCACGGGCGCGAGCCAGTGGCCCGCGAAGATGACGCCGGCGAGCACGTCTTCGTAGAGCTGGAACACGAGCGCCACGGTGAACGACAACGGCACTTGCACGGCCGCCGCGACGACCCACGAGCGGCGTTGACGAAAGATCCAGCGCGCGAGGTAGACGAGCGGACCGCCGATCAAACCCCACGGCGCCCACACGCACAGTTGCTGCGCGTAGAGCTGCAGCACGTCGTAGGTAGGAACGTCGCGCCCGTCGCCGAAGGCCTGCGCCGCGCGTTGTTGGCGCAACTCGAGCGTCTCGCCTACTTGCACCGTCGTCGCGGCGGCGGCGACCAGCGTCACGAGCGTCGCCAACAAGGCGCGGCGCCACGGCGTGCCGATCCAACGCTCGATGTCCTGCGCCAGCCGCGTGCTCTCGTCGCCCATCGCCATGCGCGGGAATGTAGCCCGCGCAATGCCGGCGAAGACCGTTCGACTTGGACCGCGCGCGGCTCGACACGCCCTCGGATCGGTTTTTTCGAGATCGTGCGGCGGAAGTGCCACGCGCCGACGCGGTGAGTGACGCGCGGCATGACTCGCTGTGTTTCGCGCCGAGATTCCGACGCTCCGATGTCGTCTTCACTCGCTTGTCGCTTGCATCGACTTCCGCCGTTCAAAGTCCGTCCGCGTCTTGCCGGCGCGGCCACGGGTTCCTCCCGGCGACGTACGACTTTCGCGCCGAACCGCCCCGATCGCTCGGCGTTCGTCACGGCCCGAGGAGGCCTTGTGTGCGCGTCGTCGGACCTCAACGACGGCGCTTGCTCGCGCGTCGCTCGCTTCGTCGGCGTCCGGCCCTTAGCGGTCTGCGCCGGCGCAGCGCCAGGCAGGGCCGCGGCGAACAGCAGTGCAATTAATGTGGCGCTCATGCGCTCAATCTCCATTCTGGAACAGCGTAGGCCGTCATTCTATCTTGATCGAACCCTCCCCCGAAGCCGTAAAAAAACCAACGCCCCGGGGAGC
>CAYHRR010000101.1:2617-10121 GCA_964358875.1 uncultured Planctomycetaceae bacterium
GCCGTTCCGCGTCACGCCGAATCGAGCAGCCCGCACTCAGCGCGCGCGCAACTCGGCGGCGAGCTCGCCGCGTTCGGTGCGCTCGTAGAGTTGCGCGAGCCGTTCGCGCGCCGACTTGGCGCGGAAGTCCTGCACGCCGAGCGCGCGCTCGATCACCGGCACCGCCTCGGCGAGCAAGCTCTCGGCTTCGCTGGTGCGCGCGAGCTTCGTGAGGCAACCGCCGAGCAGGCTCGCCGTGTTCGACGTCAGCCACTGCCCCGGCAATTTCGTGCGGCGGATTTCGAGCGCTTCACGCAGGCACGGCTCGGCTTCGGTCGCGCGCCCGAGCTCCAGCAGCGCGGAACCGAGCGTCGTCAAGGACTTGGCGAGATCGGCGTGACCCGGCTCGAGCGCAGCGCGCTGGATCGACAACGCTTCGCGCGCACTCGCCTCCGCTGCGCCGAAGTCGCGCCGCTGAATCTGAACGAACGCGAGCGCGAGCACGTTCTCCGCCATTCCAAGATCACTTCCCGCGCGCGCTCCGAGCGACCGCCCGCGCACTTCAACGGCCTCGCGCGCCACGCTTTCGGCCGCGTCAGGATCTCCGGAAGCGAGCAGCATCGTCGCAAAGCGCGACAGCAGATCGGCCACGCGCGGATTGTCCGGACCGAGCCACTTCTTGCGCAGCTCGAGCGCGCGCTCGTACAGCACGCGCGCTTGCGCGAAGTCGCGCTTGCGTTCATGCACGAGCGCGAGGTTGGCGATGACCGTCGCGAAGTCCGGGTGGCTCGGGTCCAGCACGCGCTCGAAACTCGCCAGCGCCGTGCTCCATCGCTCAGCGGCCTCGTCGACGCGCCCCAGATCGAACAGCGCGTTGCCGAGCGCGGTCTGGGCTGCACCGATCGACGGATGGTCGGGCGGCAAGGCGCTCACGTAGGCGTCGAGCGCTGCGCGCTGCAACGTCTCTGCGAGCGCGAAGTCGCGTCGCTGGTATGCGAGCAGCCCGAGTTCGTGCTGCAACGTCGCTCGCAACGTTGAGCCTGATTCGACGGCGGCGCACGACGCGAGCGCTTCGTCGAGCGTGGCCTGCGCCGCATCGAAACGGTTCCGCGAGCGCTCGACGACCGCTCGGCGATAGAGCGCGAGCGTGCGCGTCTCGCCGCGCGCATGTTCGAGCGCGCCGTCGAGGAGCTTCGCGGCATCGTCGAAGCGACTCATGCCGATGTACGCCAAGGCGAGATCGACGCGGCGCGCGAGCATGGCGTCTTCGTCCGCGCCGGCGAGTTCCAGCGAGCGCTCGAGCAGCCGGCGCGCGTCTTCGAGCACGCCGATTTGCACGTAGGTCGTGCCGAGCGTTGCGAGCATGTCGCCCAGACTCGCCGGATCGAGGCCGAGTTCGCGCTCTGCCGCGAAGACCGCGTCGTCGAGCACCTCGCGCACCGTGACGTCGCGACCGAGCGCTTGCGCGGGCCGCGCGAGCACGAAGATGCGCCGCTGCAGTCGCACCACGCGCTCGGCGCGCGCGCGCGCCTGCGCCTCGGCCCGCGCCGCGCTGTCGGCCTCGAACCACGCGAGCGTCGAGACGATCGACGCCACGATCAAAGTCACAGCCACGAGCGTGATCGCGACGGCGAGCGCGCGACGGCGACGGAACACAAGACGCACTCGGTGCGCCAGGCTCGGCGAGCGCGCGACGATCGGTTCGTGCTCGCGAAAACGCCGCACGTCGTCGGCGAACTCGGACACGCTCGCGTAGCGCTGCTCGGGTTCCTTCGCGAGCGCCTTGAGCAGCACGAGCTCCAAGTCGCGCGGAAAATCGCGCCGGCGCGCACGCGGCGCGATCGGATCCCGCGAACGCACAGCGTCGAGCGCTTCGGTGATCGTGCCGCCGCCAAGTTCGAGCGGGCGCGCGTCGAGCAGCAGCTCGTACAAGACCACGCCGAGCGAGTACACGTCGCTGCGCGTGTCGACGCATTCGACGGCGCCTCCGGCTTGCTCGGGACTCATGTAGGCGAGTGTTCCGACGATGTCGCTCGCCGAATGCAACGTCGCTGCGCTCGCCTGAACTCCCGCTGCGCGCGCGATGCCGAAGTCGATGACCTTCACGGCGCCCTGCACGTCGATCAGGATGTTCGCGGGCTTCAAGTCGCAGTGGACGACGCCGCGCTGATGGCCGTGTTGCACGGCGCGACAAACGGAATCGAACAGCGCCAAGCGCTCGTCGCGGCTCAGCGCCTTCGCTCGTGCGAAGTCGAGCAAGGTCTGCGCTCCTTCGACGAGTTCCATCGCGAACCAGGCCAGTTGACCGGCTTCGTCGTCGATCGTGCCGGCGGCGTGAACGTGCGCGATGCCCGGATGCGCGAGGCGCGCCATGAGCTCGGCCTCGAGCGCGAGCCGGCGTGCGTCGCGCGCGACTCCGGGGAGAGCGCGCACGAGCTTCAAGGCCACACGCCGCTGCGGCCGCTCCTGCTCGGCTTCGTAGACGGCGCCCATGCCGCCCGCGCCGAGCAGCCGCACGAGCGTGAATTCGCCGACGCGTTTGCCGACGAGATCGCGCTCGCCCGGAGGTTCGAGAAAGGCGGGCTCGGCGCGGGCGTGTCCGGCGAGCAATTCGTCGACGCGAGCGCGCAGCGCTTCATCGGCGCCGACGCTCGCGTTCACGAACGCCGCGCGTTGCGCCGGCGCGAGTTCGAGCGCGGCGCTGAAGAGTTCGTCCGCTCGTCGCCAAGACTCGTGGGCGTCGCTCATCGCATCAGCACCACGGTGCAAGGCCTGAAAGCGCGACCTCGCACCGACTCACGGGTCACCGATGCGACCGCGCAAGAACGCGCGCGCGGTCGTCCATTCACGCTCGGCCTGACGCAACGAAACGCCGAGCATTTCGGCCGCTTCGCGCATGCCGAGTCCCGCGAAGAAGCGCAATTCGACCAGCCGGGCCTTGCGCGGATCGAGCATGTTCAACGCGTCGAGCGCCGTTTCGAGTGCGAGCAGGTTTCCGCAACTGCGTTCCATGGCCGCGACCGCGGCATCGAGCGTCTCGTGCTCGACACCCGCGCCGCGCTTGTCGCGTCCACGACGTCGTGCGTGGTCGACGAGTACGCGTCGCATCGTCGTCGCCGCGACCGCGAAAAACTCGTTGCGGTGCTCGACGCCGATGGTGTGCTGCTGCGCGAGCTTGATCCAAGCCTCGTGAACGAGCGCGGTCGCGTCGAGCGTGTGCCCGGGTCGTTCGCTGCCGAGCATCGCCTGTGCGAGCCGCCGCAATTCCGGGTAGAGCAGCGGAATCAAGCGCTCCAACGCCGGCTCGTCGCCGCCGTGCGCGGCGCGCAGGAGGCGTGTGACGTCACCGACGTCGGAGGGCTCTCGGTCGAAGGCGGCTTGCATGGTCGGCGGCCTGATTGTGCCAGAGATCGAGCGTTACGCTGCGCGCCCGAAACGCCCTGGCCGTGCAGCGCAGCGTCGACTCGGAGGCGACCATGAAATTCTTGCTGATCCTGTGGCTGGCAGCGTGCTGCGCGTGCGTCGCAGCACCGCTTCCGCGCGCGGACGTCGCAACGTCCTTCGCACTCACCGACGACGGCGTGCGCATCGCCTTCGACGCGCGCGGTTCGGGCGAGCCGACGCTCGTCTTCGTGCACTGTTGGTGCGGTGACCGCGAATTCTGGCGCGAGCAGCTCGACGTTTTCGCGCGCGAACAGCGCGTCGTCGCGCTCGATCTGTCGGGACACGGCGAGTCCGGCGCGCACTCGCAAGCGTCGATCGACGCGCTCGGCGGCGATGTCGTCGCGGTGTGCGACGCGCTGGCCTTGAACGACGTCGTGCTCATCGGGCACTCGCTCGGCGGTCCGGCGTCGCTGAACGCAGCCGCTCGCATGCGCGGTCGAGTAGCTGCCGTGATCGGCGTCGAGACTATGCACGACGTCGAGATGGACGTGCCGGCGCGCGACATCGAGGCGCTGCTCGCTTCCTTCGAGCGCGATTTCCGAGGCCAGATGCGGCAAGCCGTGCGCGCGCTGCTCCCCGCCTCGACCGAACGCGATCTCGTCGACTGGATCACGCGCAAAGCGTGCGCTGCTCGATCGAACGAGGTGCTGGCGATTTCGCGTGCGTTGATCGGCGTCGAGCTGCCCGCGTTGCTCGCAAGCGCAAACGTGCCGGTACGCTGCATCAATTCCGCCGCGCATGCGCCCGCGATCCGGCCGACGTCGATCGAGCACAACCGCAAACACGCCGACTTCGATGCCGTGTTGATCGACGGTACGGGGCACTACCCGCAGCTCGAACGGCCTGAGGAATTCAACCGCGTATTGCGCGGCCTGCTCGCAGGATTGAGCGCTTCTCGGCCCTGAAACGCGCGTCGGCGCGGCTTGCGGGTCGACGGATGCACGCGACGAGCGCGAAACGCGCCACGCCCGCTACGCTGCCGCGCCGCGCCGCGCGCAGGTTGCCCGGCCGCATCCCAAAAACTCTGCAGGAGCTCACGATGAAATCCGTGCTCGTCATGTCCGCACTCTTCACGTTCGCCGCCTTCGCGTCGAGCTGTGCCTCCGTGCATTCGTCCGCATCAACGCCCGCGATGAGCGAAGCGCAAATGATGGAAGAGATGAACACGAAGTGGGCCGCCTTCGCGACGCCCGGCGCCGCGCACCAAGTGCTCAACGAACGCGTCGGGCGTTGGTCGCTCGCCGTCAAGATGTTCATGCCGGGCGCGCCGGCGCCGATGGAATCGACGGGCACGAACGAAGTGAAGTGGATCATGGACGGTCGCTACCTCCAGGACACGACGACGGGCGAGAGCATGGGCCAGACCTTCAGCGGTCTGGGCACGATGGGCTACGACAACTTGAAGCAGAAGTACGTCGGGACGTGGGTCGACAACATGGGCACCGGCATCGGTGTGGCGGAGGGCACCTACGACGCGGCCACGCGCACGTGGACCTACGCGTGCCACAACCCCGACTTGATGGCCGGCGGGTACGTGCCCGCGCGCTCCGTCGAACGCATGGTCGACCACAATCACATGGTGATGCAGGTCTTCCAGGCCGGCCCGGACGGCAAGGAGTACATGTGCATGGAGATCAGCTACACGCGCATCTGAAACGCTGCGCGCTCGGCGTCGACCTGCGGGGCCGCCTCCTGCGAGGCGGCCCCGTTCGTTGGGCGCGCAAGTCGCGCAGAGCCGAGCCGGGCGCGTTCGCCGTTTTCGCGAGATTGGTTCTTGACCGTTCGTTCTGCTACGACCATGATTCGCGACCGAACGGTTCAGAACGATGGCACGCCCCAAGGAATTCGACCCCGACCAAGCGCTCGACGCCGCGATGCAGTGCTTTTGGGAGCACGGCTTCGAAGCGACGTCGATGTCCGTGTTGACGAAGCGCACGGGCGTTCAAAAGGCGAGCCTGTACGCGACGTTCGGCGACAAGCAGGCCTTGTTCCGCAAGGCGCTCGCTCGCTACCAAGACGCCAGCCTCGAGCGCCTGCGGGCGCGTTTGCACGACGGCGCGACCGCGCTCGACGACATCCGCGGCTTCTTCGGCGACGTCGTGAAGCACTCGACGGGTGACGGCGCCAAGCGCGGCTGCCTGTGCGTCAACACGGCCATCGAGCTCGCGCCCCACGACGCCGAGGTCGCCGACCTGTGCCGTCGTCACACCGAGCGCGTCGAACAGCTGTTCGAGAGCGCGCTCGACAAAGCGATTGCCGCCAAGGAACTGCCGCGCAACTTCGACAGCGCGGCGACGGCACGCTTTCTCGTTGCGACGCTGCACGGTCTCAGCGTCGCCGCCAAAGCTACACCGAGCACAAAGCGCCTCAAGGACATCCTCGCCGTCGCCTTGAGCGTGCTCGACCACTGATTTTCTTTCGTACCCTATTTTGTACCGAACGGTCCATAACGGACACACGACACCATGACTCCCGCAACGATTTCTGCTGCTCCCGCCCACATCACCTCGAAACCCATCGACGCGAGCGTGCTGCTCGACCAGCTGCGCTGGCGCTACGCCGTGAAGAAATTCGACGCCGCACGGCGCATTCCCGAGGCGACTTGGTCGGTGCTCGAGGAGGCGCTGCTCCTGTCGCCCTCGTCCTACGGCCTGCAAGCGTGGAAGTTCGTCGTCGTCGACAAGCCCGAGCTGCGCGCGCAACTCGTCGAGGCTTCGTGGAACCAGCGCCAGGTGGTCGACGCGTCGCATCTCGTCGTGTTCACGGTGAGGAAGGACGCGGACGCGAGCTTCGCCGATCGCTTCATCGAGCGCACGGCGCATGTGCGCGGCGTCGCGCCGGCCTCGCTCGACAGCTACAAGCAGATGCTGGTCAGCGCGCTTTCGAGGCCGCGCGCCGAGGTCGAGGTGTGGCTCTCGCGCCAGGTGTACATCGCGCTCGGTCAGTTCCTCGCCAGCGCTGCGTTGCTCGGCATCGACGCTTGCCCGATGGAGGGCATCGCCGGGCCGCGCTACGACGAACTGCTCGGGCTCGAGAAGCAGGGTCTGCGCACGTTGTGCGTCGCGACCGCCGGCTACCGATCGGGCGACGACAAGTACGCGGGCCTCGCGAAGGTGCGCTTCCCGCGCGACGAAGTGATCGAGCACATTCGCTGAGCGTCGCGGCGCACTCACGCGGGGAGCTCTCCCCGCGTGAGCGCCGTACTCAAAACGTCTCGTCGAAGGCCACTTCGCCGGTGACGCCCATTTGGTAGGCGCTGACCCGGCGCTCGAAGAAATTCGACAGCTCCTGCACGTCCTGCAGCTCCATGAACGCGAAGGGGTTCTTGGCGTTGTAGCGCTTGGGCAGGTGCAGATTGGCGAGGCGTTGATCGGCGACGTACTCGAGGTACTGGCGCATGTCGCGCGTCGACAGGCCCGACACACCGCCGCCGAGCAGATCCTCGGCGAAGCCCGTCTCGCACTCGACCGCGTCTTCGACCATCGCGACGATCTGGCGCTGCAGCGCGCCGTCGTAGAGTTCGGGCTCCTCGCGCCGCACGAGCTCAGCGACTTCGAGCGCGAAGCTCATGTGCATGCTTTCGTCGCGGAAAACCCAGTTCGTGCCCGATGCGAGTCCGTTGAGCAGGCCCTTCGAGCGCATGAAGTACACGTAGGCGAACGCGGCGTAGAAGAACAAGCCTTCGACGCAGCACGCGTAGCAAATCAGGTTGAGCAGGAAGCGCTTGCGGTCCTCGGACGTGCGCAACCGATCGATCGCCACGGTCGAGTCCATCCACTTGAAGCAGAACTCGGCCTTGCGCGCGATCGAGGGGATGTTGTGGATCGCGGCGAAAGCCTGCTCGCGCTCCTTGATGTCGGGGATGTAGTTGTCGAGCAACGTCAAATAGAACTGGACGTGCAGCGCCTCTTCGTAGATCTGGCGCGACAAATACATGCGCGCCTCGGGCGCGTTGATGTGCTTGTAGAGATTGAGCGCGACGTTGTTCGACACGATCGAATCGCCGGTCGCGAAGAACGCGACGAGGCGATGCACGAGGTGCTTCTCCGCCGGCAACAAGCGCGCGCGCAGGTCGACGAGA
>CAYHRR010000102.1:0-10070 GCA_964358875.1 uncultured Planctomycetaceae bacterium
CATCGGTCGATTCGGTTCGCGCGAGTCCATCGTGTCGTCGTAGAGCTCGAAGCCGCGCGCGAGTCCGAACTCCATTTGCGCTGCGCGAGGTCGGCGCAACACGCCGTTCGAAACGAAAGCAGCGGTGGTCATGCCTGCCGCGGCGCACACTTGCGCAAGCGTCTCGGTGCGCGCTCCCAGCAAGTCGACGTTGGTCGCGGCGACGCCGATTTCGTCGGGCAAGCGACCGGTGAACAGCGCCGACAACGACGGCCCGGTCAACGGCGCGCAGGAGTACGCGTCGTCGAAGCGCGTCGCTTCGGCAGCGAAGCGATCGACGTTCGGGCTGGTCGGCTCGGCGAATCCGTAGCAGCCCAAGTGATCGGCGCGCAGCGTGTCGCAGGTGATCACGACGACGCGTCGAGCCGGAGCACGCGCGCTCTCTGCGCAACCGACGAGACCTGCGACGAGATACGGAGCCAGGCTCCGCTGCCGACTATTCGGCCGAGAGCTCGACGCGCACCGCTGCAGGCGCGCGAATAGTTGACGGAAGAGCCTGGCTCCGTACATCACTTCTCGTACTTCCAATTGCGGCGTTTGCCTTCGGCCAGCCACTCGAGCGCACTCGCCAAGCGCCTCGCGCGTGTGTCGTCGCCTTTCGCGTCGGCGATCCATTCCGTGTAGTCGCGCTGTGCGCTCGGACTGAAGGCCTCGAAGGTCGCACGCGCCTTCTTGTGTTTGTTCAACGCGGCGGCGAAGTCTGCGTGCATTTTCGCGGGCTTCTTCTTCACGGTCTTCACGCGCAGCGCCTTGACGCCGGCATCGTTGAGCTGCATCGCGTGTTCGATGTAGCGCGTCAACTGCACCTTGCTCGGCAACTCGCCGATCCGCGTGATGCGCCCGAAGCTGCCCATCCCTTCGCGCGCTTTCGCGTCGACACCGTCGAGCACCAGCGCGTGCTTCCAAAAGCCGAAGGCGCAGTGCTGCTTGAAGGCCGCCATGCCGCACAAAATGCCCTTGTACTCAAAGGAAGGAGCGCTCCATTTCAGCGTCTCGACGACCTCGGGACACGCCGCGTGCACGACGGCGCGCAGGTGCGCGAGGATCGGGCGGGCGAAGTCGGCCGACTTCGCGATGTACGTGTCGACGCGCGGATCTTTGGTGCCCATGGGGTGCTCGTGACGAGTCGGCGCGAGAGCTTAGCGAGCGTCGTGAACGCGTGCGCAGCACTCGAATCTGCGCCGCCGAGCGCCGGCGCGCGGTTCATTCCGTTCGACGCGCTCGTGCGCGCCGAGCCGAACGATGACGCTGCGTGCTTCGCCTCGTCGCGCGCGACGGTTAGCCTCTGCGCCGCTCGCCATGACCATCGCCACGACGTCGCGCCCGCGGTCCACACTCCTCGCAGCCGCCGCGTGCGTGTGCGGCGGAGCCGCGCTCGGCGCCGCGAACGGCCTGTGCGACGCATGGAGCGCGATCGGCGAGCAGCGCTATCGCGAGCTCGGTTTCGCGCACACGCTGTTCGAGGATCTGCGCGCGGGCGGCGAAGCCGGCGTCGCTGTCGGAGCGCGCTGGGGTCTTGGATTCGCGCTCGTCGTCGTCGCGCTCGCGATTGCGACGGCGCCCTTTCCCGGGCTTGGAATCAGGCCGAGCAAGTTGACGAAGCTCGTCGCGTCGCGCACGGGGCTCGCCGGATTGATCGCCGCAGTCGCGCTCGCTTCGAATGCCGCGCTCGCGCTCGTCGAACGCGAACAGGAGTGGCTCGGTGCTGCCGACGTCGCGCACGCCTTCGCCTTCACGCTCGTCTGCGCCGCAGTGCTCGCGTGCATCTCGCGCGCTGCACGCGACGCGGTCGAGGACGCTGCGAAGGAGCGCGCGATCGCCGCGGCGCTCGCAGGATTCGCGGCGCTCGCGGTGCCGGCGTTTTGGATCCACCGCTCGAGCTTGTCGCATCCCTTCGATGTCGAGCCGTGGATCACGCTCGCGCCCTTCGTCGCGCTAGCAGCGCTGATCTACGTCGCGGTACGTCGTGCATGGCGCGGCCTCGCAAAAAGCGCTGTGTTTGCAGCCGGATTCGCGCTCGCGGTGCCCTATGCGTTGCGGCCGATCGAGAGCGCGTTCGGCGCGCCCTCGCTCCACGCGAAGCTCCCGCAGAACGTCGTGTTCATCGGCATCGACACGTTGCGCGCCGACGCGACCTCGCTGTACGGAGCATCGCTGCACGGTCGCGACACGACGCCGAACTTGCGCAAGCTCGCACAGCGCGGCTTGGTGTTCGACAATGCGACGAGTCAAGCGCCGTGGACCTTGCCGTCGTTCGCGTCGATGTTCACGGGCAAGTACCCGCACGAGCACGGCGCGTACTCCTTGTCGGGACGATTGCGGCCGGGCGAAGTCACGCTCGCAGAAGTGCTGCGCGAAGCGGGCTATGCAACGAGCGCCGCGGTCGCTCACACCTACCTCGACACGTACCACGGCCTGAATCAGGGCTTCGAGCGCTTCGACGAGAGCAACGCGCTCGGCCATCGCGCGATCACGGCGCCGGCGATCACGGACCTCACGCTCGGCGCCATCGAGGCCGCGAACGCGCGACCGTTCTTCGCCTTCGCGCACTACTTCGATCCGCACTACGAGTACATGGACCACGCCGAGTCGGACTGGTCCGACGGCTACACGGGTTGGCTCGCGGCGCAGCTCGACTACGACAACCTCGAACGCAACCGGCACTTGATCGAGAAGCCCGAGCTCGAATTCCTTGTCGATCGCTACGAGGAGGAAATCGCCTTCACCGACCGCGAAATCGGACGACTCGTCGACGGCCTCGCGGCGCGCAAGCTGCTCGAGTCGACGTGGATCGTCGTCGTCGCCGATCACGGCGAGGAGTTCCTCGAACGCGGAGCCTTCGGTCACACGACGGGCATGTGGCAGGAACAGATCCACGTGCCGCTCGTGATCGTGCCGCCGCTGTCCGGTCTGAGTGCAGTGCGCGCGTTGCGCGTCGTGGAGACGCGCGATCTGTTCGGCACCGTGTTGACGGCGCTCGACGTCGACTTCGGAGCGTCGGCGCGCGAGCGCGACCTGCTCGCGGGCGACAGCACGCGCGTTCACGAACGCAAGGCGTTTTCGATCGTGTGGCTGCCCGACGCGAAGCCCGAGTGGGGCAAGCGCTTTCAGCTATCTGCGCTGCGCGACGGGCGTTGGAAATTCGTCCGCGACTTCACGCGCGATCGCTCGGCGCTCTTCGATCTCGGTGCGGATCCGAAGGAGCTGCGCGACGTCAGCGCCGAACACTCCGACGTCGCGACGAGCATGCGCGCGACGCTCGAAACCTGGACGCAAGAGCAGCAAAATCGCGGCGGCAACGCCGAACGGCGGCCGATCGACAAGGACCTCGAGCGCAAACTGAAGGAACTCGGATACCTGTGATGAAGCTCATCGAAAGACTGTCGCGTCGCGTGGCATTCACGGCGTTCGGCGCGCTCGCCGCCTGCGCGTTGCTCGGCTCGGCGCTGCGCCAAGGACCGGACGACGCGCTGAGCAAGCTCTCGTATCCGCGCACGATCATCGTGCTGCGCCACGCTGAGAAAGCGACGGAGCCCGCCGAGGATCCGTTCATCAGCGAGAAGGGCGCGGAGCGCGCGCATCGACTGGCGACGTTGCTAGGGCACAGCGGTGTCACGCACATGTTCGCGTCGGAGTTCCAGCGCACGCAACAGACGCTCGCGCCGCTCTCCGTCGTCGCCGGAGTCCAACCGCAAGTCGTCCCGGCGCGCGAGCCCGCCGCGCTCGCCAGTGCGCTCGAATCGTTGCCGCGCGGAGCGGTCGCGGTAGTCGCGGGCCATTCGAACACCGTGCCGGCATTGCTCGAGAAGCTGACCGGCGGCGCGGCCAAGATCGCGCTGACCGACAGCGACTACGACCGCGTGTTCGTCGTGACGCAGTGGGGCCCGGGCCGCAGCGCGTGCGCGCTCGAGTTGCGCTACTAACCGAAAATGCCGAGCGAAATGAGCGTGCCGCGTGTCTCCGTCGTCGTCGCCTCCGGTGCCGGCGGCGAGTTCCTGTTTCGTTGCCTCGCCTCGCTGCGCAGCCAAGTCGAGCGCGCCGGCGCGGAGCTGATCGTCGTCGATCGCATGGGAAGCGCGGTGCGCGAGCGCCTCGCGCGCGAGTGCCCGTACGCGCGCGTGATCGCGACGGCGAGCGATCACCGCGCGACGGTGCCCGAGATGCGGCGCCTCGGCGTCGAAAGCGCGATCGGCGCGATCGTCGCGGTGCTCGAAGAACACTGCACCGCGCCCGACGGTTGGCTCGCCGCCGTCGCCGCCGGCTTCAAGGCCGACGACGCGGCTTTGGGTGGTCCGATCCTCGACAGCGACTTCGCGCGCTTGCGCGATTGGTGCGTGTATTTCAGCGAGTACCACAACTACATGCCGCCCTGGGGTGACGTCGAACGCTACGCGCTCAACGGCGCGAACATCGCGTACGACCGAGCGAAGTTGATGAAGCATCGCGCCGTGCTCGACAAGGGCTACTGGGAAGTCGTGCTGCATCCCTTGCTCGCGCGCGAGGGCAAGTTCCGCGCGCTCGACGCGCTCGGCGCGCACCACACGGGGCCCTTCGACTACGGCTACTACTTGCACCAACGCTACTTGCTCTCGCGTGTGTGGGGAGGCTCTCAAAAGGAGCTCGTGCCGTTCTCGAAGCGCCTGCTGCACCTCGTGCTCGGCCCGATCTTTCCGTTGCTGCTCTTCGCGCGCGTGACGGCGCGCGTGCTCGAGAAGAAGCGTCACGTCGGCAAGTACATCGTGACGTTGCCGCTGCTCGTGCCGGCTTGGTTCTGCTACTCGTTCGGCGAATGGCTCGGCTACCTCGTCGGCTACGGCCGCGCGCTCGAAGAGGTCGAATGAGCGCGCCGAAGAAGCTATCGGTCGTCGTCGGCTTGATCTCCGGCAAGCGGAGCGACCTCCAGCGTTGCTTGCGCGCCTTGCACACGCAGACGCTCGCGCAGCCGCTGGAAGTGCTCGTGCCCTACGACTCGCCGTGCGCCGATGTCGCGACGTTGAGCGGAGAATTTCCGGTAGTCAAGTTCATCCACGCGGACACACTCGACACGGCGAAGGCGCGCGCGGGCGCGAGCCGCGAGCATCACGACACGCTGCGCACGATCGGCCTGCGCGCGGCGAGCGGCGACGTGATCGCGCTCACCGAGGACCACGCGCACACCGCGAACACATGGTGCGAGGAGATGGTTGCGGCGCTCGACCGTCATCCGCAAGCGGCTGCGGTCGGCGGCGCTGTCGATTGCCACAGCGCGAAGCTGCTCAATTGGGCCGTGTGGTTCTGCGATTTCGGTCGCTACCAAAATCCGCTCCCCGAAGGCCGCTCGGAGTTCGTCAGCGACAGCAACGTCGCGTACCGCCGCGCCGCGCTCGAAAAGGTCGCCCATGTGTGGCGCGACGACTACCACGAGACCGCCGTGCACTGGGCGATGGTCGCTGCCGGTTTCGAACTGTGCACGACGCCGCGCGTCGTCGTATGGCAAGCGCGCAGCGGCTTGTCGTTCAGCGCGGCCTTGCGCGAACGCTTCGTGTGGGCACGTTCGTTCGCCGGCACCCGCGCGCGCATGAGCGGCGGAAAACGCTGGGTTTTCGCCGCGTTGTCGCCGCTGTTGCCGCTCGTGATGACATGGCGACTGTTCAAGACCGCGTTCCAGCGCGGCGCCTACAAAGGCAGGTTCGTCGCCGCGTTGCCGTTGATCGTCGTGCTGCAAACCGTCTGGGCGCTCGGCGAGTTCACGGGCTACGTGACGGCGGATCCGGGCTGACGCAGCGCCGCTTCACGGCAGCGCGAGCGTCGTCATCGCGTTCTCATCGGCGTCGAACTCGCGCGACACGACCTCCGTACCGTCGTGCGCAACGACGACAGCGCGATAGCGCGCCGGCGGAAGGTACACGGCGAGTTCGTGCTCGTCCCCGCGCGCGAGCGTGACGCCGTCGAGCGTTTCGATGCGCAGGTGCTCGACGCGGCCGTGCTCGTACCGCGCGGAGAGCGTGATCAATTGCCGCTCGCGGAGCACGAGTTCCAGACGGCTCGGCAAGTGTTCGGGATCGACGCGGCGCACGTCGGAGAACAACAGGCCGCTGCCGGCGCCGACCACGGGACTGGTTTGGTAGGTGGCGCGCACGACGGCAATAGCGCTCGGTGCCGGCAGTCGCGCGACACCGAAGTCGTCGGCGAGGAACACACGACCTTCGAAGGCATCGGCGACGGGCGCACCGGCGACGTAGGCACCGATTTCGATGCGCGCGGCGAGCGCTGCGCCGTCGCGGTCCAGCGTGAACACGGCGAGCGGCGCAGCGACGTCGAGTTCGATCGCTCCGAGATCGACGGACGTGCCCGCGACCAGCGCGATTCTCGTGCGATGCTCGGTCATGCCGTCGCGCCCTACGACGAGCTGGTAATCGCCGGGCAGCAGTGCTTCGACTCGAGCGCGTGCGTTCGAATCGAGCGTGAGCGCATTGAACTCCGTGCGTTGCGAAGTCGCGTCGACGGCGTGCAGGCGAGCCGTCGCGCTCGGAAGCGCGCTCTTGGTGTGCTTGTCGATCACTTGAAATGAAAGTTGCGCGAGCGTTGCGCGGAGGTCTTCCGGCGTCAGTTCGAATTCGACAGCCGTGTCGCCGCGCGCAACGCGCCGCCAGCCGAGCGCGCGGCCGCGATAGGCGAGACCGAGCGCGTGCTCGTGGTCGGCGTGGGATCGAAAGATCCCGACGTTCTGCGCCGTCGAACGGCGCTTCGAACGCAACCAATTCGGCTGGAAGCGGCAACCGGCGCCGTCCGCGCTCAACAGGCGAGCGCCGCTGCCGGATTCGTCCTGCGCCTCGCTCAGCGTGAAAACGTCGCCGTACAGCGCATGTGGCGGAAGACCTGCAGCGACGGCGAGTTCCTCGAAAGTCCGGTCATCGGGCAGGCGCACGTCGACGGCGATCGCGTCGAGCGGGGACAAGGCCAAGGCCGCGCGGAAGAACGTGTCGACGGACGCACGCAGGTCGAGGGGTTCGCGCAACGTGCGGTAACCGTCTGCACGCAACTCGATCGTCCACAGACGCGGCTCGACGTGCGCGTCGCTGACGAGGCCGGTGCGCGACTCGAGCTCGATCACGTGCGTGGGCTCGCTGTCGTCGTGAAGCGAGATGCCGACCGGCGCGCGAAGCAGGGAGAAGTCCGCGGCGTCGTAGATGCCGAGCAACAGCAGCACGCTGCCGGGCCGCACCTCCAGCGGGTGCGTGAAGGCGAAGGTGTCCGGTTCCGGCTCGCGTTCGAGCGGCGCGGATCGTGTCACGAGCGCGCGCTCGGTTTCCATCGGCGTGGCATCGCTGCGCACGTCGAGTTCAAGCGTCGCGGCGAGCGAGGGCGCAACGCCGTCGATGCGCTCGTCACGATGCGCGCGAGCGCGGTCGACACGCCACGCGGCGATCAACGCGAGCGCGGCGAGGACCGCAAATGCGATGCGGAGTTTCATCGAGCGGCGACGGTGCGTCGTCGGGCGCGAGACTAGCGCACATGCTCACCCGCCGATCGCGATCTACTTCAGCGGCGGAAAAAGACCGTGCAAACGATCGCGCGGTGCGTCGACGTGGCACTTCATGCAACTCGCGACGCGGCCGGACGAGGTCACGGTCTTCGCGTCGGGCGTCACGGTGCCGTAGACCCAACCTTCGTCCGTGTTCGGCGTCGCGGGATCGAGCTTGAGCATGATGAAGAGGGCGGTGCGCCGACCTGTGCGATAGGCCTTGTCACCGTCGCGCACGTAGTCGACCGGCAGATCCGGTAGATACAGGTTGTCCGCGTTGGTTTCTGTTCGAGGCGGAACGGTCGGCGTTCGATCGGGAGGGGCGGGGAACGCGCACACGATCGAAGAAGGCGGGTGCTTGAGAAAGCGCGGTATTTGCGTCGGATCGACCTCGATCGACTGCCACGACTCCTTGACGATCACTTCGCCAATGAGCGCGTTGCGAGCGGTTGCTCGCTGGGCGTCGTCGTGGGACTCGAAAAAATCCAGCGCGAGGTACTCGTTGGGTTTGCTCGCGAAGAGGAAGTACAGCTTGCGACCGTGCGTTCCGTCGTCGTCGCTATCGCTGAGCTGCACGCCCGCCGCACGTTTCGGAGCGCGGCAATCGGTCGGCGCCCAGTTCGCGCGATCTGAGACGCGCGCCCAGTTCTTGTAGTCGCGCGCGGCGTGGAGCAACTCCTGCTCGAACAGCGGCGGCGCGTCGCTTGTGACGCTGTAGGACGTTCGGACGAGCTTCGTGACGGCGGCGTCGGCCGTCGCGCTTTGCGTTCCATTTGTCCGGCACGCGACAGCGGCCACGACGACAAGCGAAGCGAACGGGAGTAGGAAGAAACGGTGCACGGGCGAGCTCTTTCCGAGGGCGCACAGTCTAGTCCCGCTACGTCTGCGGTTACCTCGTAGTTGGTTCGAAGGCGTTGCTCTGCCGAATCAAGTTTCCGATCTAGTGTGCGAACGAACTGAAGACGCGATCACGCGGCGCGTCGACGTGGCACTTCATGCAGCGCGCGACGCGGCCGGACGACCCTACCGTCTTCGCGTCGGGCGTCACGGTGCCGTAGACCCAGCCTTCGTCCGTGTTCGGCGTCGCGGGATCGAGCTTGAGCATGATGAAGAGGTCGGATTTCTCGCCCCTGCGAAAGGCTCTGCCGTCACTGCCCAGCGCATCGCCGGGATTCGAGTCGGCGAGCGCGACTTCGACGGGCTCCCAAGACTCCTTGACGATCACTTGGCCGACCGGTTCGCGAACAGTGTGTAGAGCGAAGGCCTGGTCCGCGGATGTCTCGCCGGCGGACGTGCCTGCGGGCGAGACGTTGGGCAGCAGGTCCGGTTCGTTATCACGACCTGGATGACGACCGATGAAACTCTCGTAGTGCCGTGCAAACACGACGTACAGCTTGTTGCCGTGCGTGACGACGTCGTGGCCCGTGCTCACGCGCAAGATTGGCGGGCGTGGGGTGCAGTCCAGGATGACCCAGCCCAGATGATCCGACACTTGTGTCCAGTTCTCGTAGTCGCGCGCCGCCACGAGAAACATCTGTTCGAACGTGAGCGACGCAAGCGCGTTCGCGTCGATCGGCTCGTGTTCTTGCGCGCCCATGAGCGTCGGAATTCCGTCAATGCTGCTCGGCACCTCTGCTTCGCGCACCCCGCACGCGAATGAACCGGCTGTGGCAAGCGAGACGAGCGAGAGCAAAGTGAAGTGGCGCATCAGCGAACTCCTTTCGACGGGTGCGAAGTGTAGTTCCGCTACGCGCGCGCGGGCCGGCGTGAGCGCGAACTCACATCTCTCCCCAATCAAACGCTCAGCGCGGGGATCGAACCGCGGCGAAGCTCGATGCCGCCGAGCGCGAGCAGCGTGCCGAGATACGCCAGCGCGCCGAGCGCGAGCAGCGTGGCGAGGTAGGCGAGCGTGGCGTACCGCAGCGCCGCGAACAGCGCGACGAACAGTGGTTGTCCGTGCAGCGCGATCAACACGCCGGCCATCACCAGCGCCGCGAGCGCGCTCTTCCACAAACGCCGCGGATGCACGACGGCGAAGCCTTCCTTCTTCACGTAGTACGCCGCGAGCACCGCGCGCAGGACCTCGGTCGCCAAGGTCGCGCTCGCCGCGCCGAGCATGCCGTACTTCGGGATCACCAGCGCGATCAAGACGAGGTTGAACACCACTGCGATCGCCGTCATGCGCATCACGGTCTTCTCGCGGCCGCTGACGATCAGCGCGATCATCGCGACGTCCTTGTAGAGCATGAACGGCAGCGAGCAGATCAGGATCGCGAGCGGCGGCCCCGACGGCTCGTAGGCGGCGCCGAACACGAGCGCGATCAGCGGCGACGCGAGCAACGCGCCACCGACGGCGAGCGGTAAGCCGACGGCGAAGGACTGCGCGAGCGAAGCTTGATAGAGCGCGTGCCGCTCGCCGTTCTCCGGCGTCGCTTGCGTCAGCGCCGGCAGCAAGCTGTAGCTGTAGGCCCAGGCCATGTTGATCAAGAAGCTGATCGACTGATACGACGCCGAGTACCAGCCGACC
>CAYHRR010000103.1:0-10055 GCA_964358875.1 uncultured Planctomycetaceae bacterium
CTCGCGCGTGTGATCGGTCGTCGCGGTGAAAGTCGGGTCGTTGCCGTGATCCGCGGACAGCAACACGAGGTCGTCCGGCAGCAAGTGCTTCTCGAACTCGACGAAATCCGCGTCGAAGTCCTCCAGCGCCGCGCGATAGCCGCGCGCGTCGCGGCGGTGGCCGTAGAGCATGTCGAAGTCGACGAGGTTGACGAACACGAAGCCGCGCTCGAGCTTGCTCGCGAGTTCGGTCGTGCGCCGCATCCCGTCGCGATTGCCTTCGGTGTGCACCGAACGGCCGACGCCGACGCCCGCGAAGATGTCTTCGATCTTGCCGACGCCGATCACCGGCACTCCGGCCTTGGTCAAGCGATCGAGCGTCGTTTCGCTGAAGGGCTTGAGCGAGTAATCGCGGCGGTTGTAGGTGCGCTTGTAGGAACCCGGCGCGCCGACGAAGGGTCGCGCGATCACGCGTCCGACGCCGAACGGATCGAGGATCTCGCGCGCGATGACGCAGCATTCGTAGAGCCGCTCGAGACCGAAGTGCTCTTCGTGCGCCGCGACTTGGAACACGCTGTCGGCGCTCGTGTAGACGATCGGTTTCTTCGTGCGCACGTGCTCTTCGCCCAAACGCGTGAGCACCTCGGTGCCGCTCGCCGCCGCGTTGCACAACACGCCCGGCAACTTCGCGCGCTTCACGAAAGCGTCGATGATCTCGGGCGGAAAGCCGCGCTCGTACACCGGGAACTGCTCGGCGAGCACGCAGCCCATCATTTCCCAATGCCCGGTCGACGTGTCCTTGCCCGGACTGCGTTCGGCGCAGCGACCGAAGGCGCCGGCGGGCTTCGCGGTGCGCGCGACTTTCGTCACGCCCGGCACATGCCCGAGGCCGAGCGCGACGAGGCGCGGCGTGTCGAGCCCGCCCGCGGCTTCGACGATGTGATCGAGCGTATGCGTGCCCGCGTCGCCGAAGCTCGCCGCATCCGGCAAGGCTCCGACGCCGAGTGAATCGAGAACGATCAAGAAGACGCGCTTCATCGAGAGCGCGGCAGGTTAGCCGACCTGCGCGCGCTCGGCGACCGAAGCTCGTCGATCACGGATCGATGAAGTCCGTCGCGTGGCCTTGCGGTTGGCCGTCGGCATCGAGCCACGAGTCGAGCACGATGCCCGTCGCCGGATCGGTCAAGCTGCGGATCAACGTCGCGCCGAGCGGACCGCACAAGTTCGCGTCGTTCGCTCCGTCGCGCATCAGCGGACCGCGCGCGGGATCGAGCCACGCGTGGTTGTTCGAACCGTTGGCGACGCCGCTGCCTTCGACGATGCGGTCGAGGTCGTAGACGACGTTCGACACGTCGAACACGGACGCGGGTGAGAAGCCGATGAAGTTGAGCGGGTCCGAGTAGCAGCCCTTGCGCGCCGTGTCGTTGTCGAGCGGATTGACCGGACAACCGTCTTCGTCGAACAAGAACAGACCCGTGCCCAAACCCGCGGCCATGTGCGGCCACAACGGCGAGTTGAGTTGGTTGCCCGGGTTCTGCCCGAAGTGCTGCTTCAACAAGTTGAAGTCGAGCGCCGCGTAATTGCGCGTCGCGAGCGCGTTGCGGAAGTCCGTGTACTCCGTTCCGAAGTTCGCGAGGCCTTCGTCGGTCATGTGACACGTCGCGCAGTAGCGCGGGCCTTCGTTCTGCGCGCTGACCTTGCCGCGCACCGAGTGGGCCATGAAGGCGTTGTGGCTGAGCGACGGAAAGCCCTTCGAAGGATCGTTGCCGCCGCCGTTGCGGTCGGTGAACGCGAAGACGCGCGACATCGCGTGGTTCTTGTCCTCCCAGCGGAAGAACACCTTGGTGTTCGCGCTGAACTGCGTGATCTTGCCGCGCGGTCCGATGCCGAGCGTGAAGAACAGCGGCGACTGATAGGTGAAGTCCGCGGTGCGCTGCTTGTAGACGATGCGTTCGCCGGTGACGTTGCTGAAGTTGTTGCCGGTGTCGTACTCGCCGCTCAAGTGGCAACCCATGCAGGTGTTCGTCCATGAGCCGTGGCACGCGATGCACTCCATGCGATCGACGTGGCTGAAGCCGCTCGACGCGCCGCCCGCTTGGCACGGACCGATGCCGTTCGCGGGATCGGCGTCGACGCGGCCCATCGCATAGGAAGCGTTCGCGCTGTAGACCGCCGCGCCGCCGACCGGATGCGTTTTGCCGCTGTCGACCACGGTGTCGCGCGTCTGCGGCAGGTAGTGCATGCGACCGTCGAGTCGGCTCTTCAACCAATAGGAGCCGTCGGGCGCGCGCTGCACGTGGCGCAGCAAGTTGCCTTCGTCGTCGAGCGCGAGGTTCTGGGTCGTCCCGTCGTAAGCGAGGCCGCTCTGCGTCGGCGCGTACGCATCGACGCCGCCGTGACAGTTCTCGCAGCGAATCGCGACCTGCTGTTCCATGTGGCTCGAAATGCTCGTGTCGCCGCCCGCGACGTCACCGCCGTGCAAGTCGAAGCTGCCGTGGCAATCGATGCAGCCCATGCCCGCGTCGTAGTGAACGTCGGCCGGCGTGTCGTCGCGTCCGTCGCCGTCGTAGTCCTCCTTCAACACGTACTGATTGCGGTTCCGACCGTTGAAGGTGTTGTTGCCGACCGCCGGATCGAACAGGCGCGCGTCGCCGTTCGTGGTTTGGAAAGTGACCGGATTCGCCGGGTATTGCAGGTGATTTCGCACGTTGGCGTTTTGGTCGAGGCGGATGCCCCAGTACTGCATCACCGTGCGGTTCGAGCCTTGGTGACAACCGGCGCAGGCGTAGTCGTCGATGCCGTCGACCGTCGCGCCGTTCGGCAAGGTCTTCGCGATGCTCGCGATGCGATGCGTGCGCGCGTGCGGACGTTCGGGCTCGTCGATGGCGTCGGGATTGAGCGGCTCGGTCTTCACGACGTTGGGATCGGAGCTGCCGCTGCGACCGCCGAGCGAGTACTGCATGTGACACGCGCTGCATCCCGACGAACGGAAGTCGCCCGCGCGATTGTTCGCGCCGGCGCTTCCGAGGTGGCAATCGCCGCACGTGGACGAGACCTGCTCGTGAAAGAGCTTCGACAGCGGCGAGCCCGGGATCACGCTGTTGTTCGCGTTGACGTCGTCGTTGAGCGCGGCCGCGAAAAACTCGGCGTTGTTGAAGATCTCGCCGGGACTATTCGCTCCGAAGCGGCTGAACACCGGTGCTTCGACGAGCGACTCGACGGCGCCCGTCGCCGCGCTGCCGGCGTTGAAGTTCGGATCGCTGACCGCGCGGAAGCCGATGTCGCTCGCCGTGTTTTCGTGGACGCCTTGATTCCCCGCAACGCTGTTGGGATTGCCCGCCGTGTATGCGGCGCCCGACCAAATGCCGGCCTCGGTCGCGAGCGCGCCGCGCGCGACAGTCGCCGAGTGATTGACGTGACATTGCCCGCAACCTGCACCGGTCGTCACGACGCGCACGTCGCCGGGGTTGACGAATTGCAGGTACTGCAGCGCGGTGTAGCTCTGCCCGTCGACGACGTAGTTCGCGAACTTGTCCATGCCCGCGAGCGTCAGGCGATTGAAGTAAGCGCGCGCGTTCTGCGTCTGGAATTGCTCGTCGCCGATCTCCGGCGGCGGCGGCACGTGACTCGACGCGAGGTCGTAGCCGTCGGGATTGCCGCCGTGGCAAACGACGCACGAGAGCGAGTCGGCGCCCGTGAACGGATGCGGATTTTCAATGCCCGGCCCGGCGTAATCGTCGTCGAGCGAACCGTTGTGGCATTGCATGCACGACGAACCCGTGCGCACCTGCAAGTCGCCGGTCTCGCCGCTACAGCCGGCCGTAACGAGCAACACAGCGGCGAATACGCCGCGCTTCCAGCCCATCGACATCACTCCTCCTCCTGCCTCCGTCGGCGCGAGCACGCGTCGACCACTCCCCGCCGCCTCCATCGAACCTCGCCTCGCGCGACTTGAACGCTCGCTCGAAATCGCGCAACGCTTTCCGTCTCAGTTGTCGAGTTCCGCGTCGTGCCACGTGCGCGGCAAGTGACAGCGATCGCAGCGGTCGATCCATCCGAGGCCGACGTGATTGGGGTTCTGCGTGCGCGCTAGATCACTCGCGTGGCACGCGACGCACTCGACGGCGGTCGGGATGAACTGACCGGCGGCTGCACCTTCGTGACAGCGGTAGCACGACGTCGTCGCGTGTACGCCGACCAGCGGAAAGCGCGTGTGCGCGTGCAGCTCGACTTGTCCTGCGGGCTGCCACGTGCGCTCTTGATGACACTGCGCGCAATCGTTGCCGAGATCGCCGCCGTGCAGATCCTCGTGACAACCCGCGCAGCCCTGCCGCGCGAAAACGCCGGCGGGCCCGCGGTCGTTGTGACAGCGCAGACAACTCGCCGCCGCGTGCGCGCCGCTCAACGCCACGCCTGTCTCCGCTTCGTGATCGAAGTGGAAATCGCTGCGGAGCGCTTGCCAATCCGCGCCGACGTGGCACAGCTCGCACTGCGCCGGAAACGTGTCGTGCGGCAGCACGGGACCGAGCCCGGACCACCACAAATGTTGCTTCGTCGCGTCCGGTCCGCTGACGACGCACGCGAGCGCCGACGCCGTGATCAGCGCGACGAGCGAGAAGGTGTGCAGCTTCGTTCGAGTCCTCATCACAGGCTCCTCTGCAGAAAAAAACCGGCGCTCGCCGCGCGTTCGTCGTCCCACAACGATGCTTCGAGCCACGCCGACGCTTGCCATTCGCCGAGGCCGGCGAAGCGCCACGATGCGCGCATGCGGTGTTGCGGCAAGTCGTCGTTGTCGGCGGTAAAACCGTCTTGATCGTGATTGCTGAGTTCGTAGGCGAGGCCGAGATCGCCGATGCGCGTTGTCACGTCGAAAGCCGCGCGCCCGCCGAGCACGCCGCCGAACTTGCCGCGCGCTGTGAAGCCCGCGAGGTCGAAACGCGAGTCGCGGAACACGAATTCGCGCAGTTCGAGGCCGAGCTCGCCATCCGCGCCTTCTTCGTCCATGTCCGCCCACGCGCCGACGCGACCGTGCAGCAACGCGCGCGACGACAAGGGGCTGCGCGCCGAGAGCGCGACACGATCCGTCGCTTCGTCGGCGAGCTGCGCAAAGGTCGCTGTCGTCAACTCCTCGCGCTCGATCTCGGGGTAGGCGATGTGCATGTAGCTGAGATCGAGCGAACGCCCGCTCTCCCAGCGCCGCGATGCGACCGCGAAGGCCTGCGTCAACTCGGCGCCCGCGCCTTTCAAGTCGTCGCCGCTCGTGTACATGTCGATCCACGCGACGCCGTGGAAGCGCCAACCCGCGTTCGGCGCGTAATCGAACTTGCCGATGAACAGATCGCGGTCCGAATCGCCGTGGTGAAAGGTCTTTTGGAACGCGCCGGCGAGCGCGAGTCGTTCGGTCGGATCGGCGACCCAGCGATAGAACGCAGCGAATTGCAGATCGTCTCCGCTGTTGAAATCGACGTCGGGCTCGGGCAAGAAGCCGACGCTCGCGCCGTAGCTCGAACCGCTCGCGCTGCGTCGACTCCAATCGGCACCGTCGAGCACGCCGAGTTCGGGCAGCGCGTGTTGCAAGAAGCGGCCGATCTCGAAGCGCGTGGGCTCGAAGCGCGTGCCGCCGGTCGTGTACGACAAGCGCTCGATGCGCAGGCGCGTGAAATCGTCGCCGTCGGTGTCGGTGGTTTCGACCGTGCTGTGGTCGTATTCGCCTTCGACGTGCAGGTCCGCGCCGCGACCTAGGAAGTTCTCGAACAGCAGGTCCGCGCCGACGCGATAGATCGACGTCCTGCGTTCGTGCGTCGCGACCAACTCGTCACCGAGCGAAAACACGCGACCAGTCATGCGTTGCGCGCGTTCATCAGGACGCAGCGGGCGAATCTGCGTCAGCAGCGGCGTGCCCTTGCGGTACTCGCCGTCCTCATTGCTCCACGGCGGATGCTCGATCTTCGGCGCGTCGGACTTCGGATCTGCGGCGGGCGCAAGCTCCTGGGCGCGCGCGATCCACACTTCACCACGCGTTCCAAGCGCGGGCGCGAGCGTCGGATCGGTCAGCTCGACGAGCGCCGAGCGCTCGCCGACATCGACGACGCGCGCTTCGATCACGCCGCCTTCGCGCGGCCGCAGCACGACGCGATCACCGAGAGCGACGCCGTCGGCCGAGCCGCGGTCGACCGTCACGCGGTGCGGCTCGGCCGCGGTGACGCGCAGCTCGACGCGCTCCAACACCTTCGCTTCTTGAGCGCGCGCCGACGCCAAAAGCGCAGCGCACGCGACGACGACGGCCAAGCTTCGTCTCATCTGTCTTCCCTCCGTTTGCGGCGCAACAGCACGTCGGCCTGCGCACCGTGGCACTCCGTGCACTCACGCGGCAACGGCCGATAGCGCACGACTTCCGCGCCGTTCGTGCCTTTCCACGCGTCGTGACACGCAGCGCACTCGACCTCGGCGTGCGCGAGCCCGAGCGCGAAACGCGCGTCGCGATCGTGGTTGAAGGCGAGGAAATTTTTCGCTGCCGCTTCATGGCAACGTGCGCAATCGGTTTCGTCGTCGACGCGAAATTGGCCGGCATGGGGCTCGACGTGGCAATCGATGCACTCGGGGCCGGCTGCGGCCTGCCACGTTCGTCCGTGCTCGTCGGGCGCGCGCAGCGGCGCGTGACACGCGGAGCAAGCGGCGCGCGCGTGCTCGTCGCGCAACACGAAGCCGGTCCAGCGACCGTGGTCGAAGTCCGCGCGCAGCGAGCGGAATGAAGTCGCTACGTGACAACGCGCGCAGTCGCGACGGCCGTCGATTTCGCGCGGCAAACCGCGCACGTCGAAGCGCGCTTCGTGCGGATCCTCGTGGCAAGTGACGCAGCCGCTGAACTTGCCGAAGTGTTCCGCGACGCGGCCGAAGCGCCGGCCGAAGTCGTCGGGCTTTTCGGTGAGCACGTGACAGCTCTCGCAGGCTTCCTGCGCGTGCGCGCCTTCGATTGCGAAGCCCGTCGAAACCGCGTGGTCGAACTTCGCGACATCGGCGAAGTGCACGGTGTCGTGGCACTGCACGCACGAGGCCGGCTCGCTCGCCGCTAGGTCGAAGAATCCGTCGTGCGCGTCGCCGTGGCATTCGACGCAGCCCGCCGGCGTTCCGTTGAACTCCCGCGGCGCATCGGCTCGCGGGACAAAGTGGCACTCCGAGCATTCGAGCGCAGTGTGTGCGCCGCTGAGTGCGAAGGCCGCGCGTGCGTGCTGCTCGACATCGAAGGTGTGCGGCTCGAAGTGCTCGCGGGCGTGGCACGCGAGGCAATCGCCGCTCGCAAATGCGCCGGCGGCGAATTGTCCGCCGTGCGGATCGTCATGGCACGCGCTGCAACGGTCGGCGTCGCGACCGGGGTAGCGCTTTGCGAAGTCGGCGAGCGCCGGGTCGTGGCAGTCGACGCACTTCTGCGCGTCGTGCGGTGCGGCGAGCGCGAAGCCCGAGGCCGCGTGTTGTTCAACGGTCAACGCGCTCAAGCGATCGTCGCGAAACGTTTCGTGGTCGGCTGCGTGACACGTGACGCAACTCGCGCCGACTTCGCTCTTCGCGAGCGCTGCCGCTTTCTCGACGAAGCTCGGCGCGTGCTTCGATTCGTGGCACGCGATGCAGACGCGGCCGCGCGGTTCTTCCTCGGCCGTGCCGAGCGTTTCCAACGAGAATTCAGCGCCTTCCGCGTGGCAATCGCGGCAACCGACGTCGCCGTGTCCGCCGACGAGCGGCAAAAAACGTACGTGATCGTCGGAATGCAGCGCGTCCCACTTCTCTTGTCCGTGGCAGCTCGTGCACGCGACGGCCATCTCGCCCTTGTGCGGATCCTCGTGGCACGTCGTGCACGACTTGTCGAGGCCGATGAAGCGCGTCGTGCCTTTCGCGAGCACCGCGTCGGCCGCGTGCTCGTGACACTCGGCGCATTCGAGTGCGAGGTGCGCGCCGTTCATGTCGAAGCCGATGCGCGCGTGGTCGAACTTCTCCGGACCGTCGAAGCCTGCGATCACGAAACTGCGCCGATTGACGGGCGCGAAGCCGGGGCCGTGGTGTTCGCTGTGGCACGTCGCGCAACGCGCACCGTCGTTCGCGAGCACGCCGTGCAAGCCCGTGTGTCCGTCGAGTTGCTCCGAAATCTCCTCGTGGCACTCGAGGCACGAGTCGTTCATGTTCGTGAACCAACCGCCGTGGCACTGCGAGCAATTGCTCCCGCCGTCGAGGTCTTTCTCAACGCCGTGAACCGTCGACAGCGGACCCGGCGACGTGCGCTCGAGATCGATGACGCCGATCAGCACCACCGCCGCCGCGGAAACGAGCGCGATCGCAAGCGTGAATTTTTTCGAGGTCACGGCGACACGCCCTCGTGCAACGCGGAGCCGTAGGTCAAGGCGTAGGCGACATGCAACGCGACGAGCACGACGAGCAGCGCGGCGACCCAGCGATGCATCCAGCGCCACGCCGCGAGGATCGCGCGCAGGTCTTCGTAGTGCGCGGCCGCGAGGGCTGTGTCGTGCGCGCGACGCGCGAGTTCGCAGGTCTCGCGCACTTGCTCTTCGGGCACCGCGCTCGAACGTCCGTCGACTGCGATGCGCGCGAGCGCGGCCCGCAAATCGCGGCGACCGCCGAGCAAGGCGAAGACGCGGCCCGCGAAGTTGCTGCGCCATTGCCGCGCATCGATCAAGCGCGCAACTTCGTCGCGCGCGCGCTGCGCGAAGGCTCGATAGCCGTCGTCGAGTTGCTCGCCGACGCGCGCGAGTTGCAGCTTTACCTCTTCGAGTTCGAGTTCGCGTCCGTTCGCCGCGCGCGGCAAGTACGCGTAGAAGTAGCGCCCGATCGCACCCGTCGTCAGCAAGGCTGCGAGCAACCACAGCGCGTGTCCGCCGACCGTGTCGCGCGGCGCCATCGCCGCGTGCAACGTCGCGAAGAGCAGCGCGAGCACGCCCGTCGCGACATGGCTCGTCATCCACGCGCGCAGCGAGCCGAACGGCCTTTTCCAGTGCGGCATGCGCCGCAGCACGTAGAGCAAGTTGACGCCGATCGCCGCGGCCGCGGCGATGCCGAGCGCAAGTCCGAGCCCGAGCCCCGGCCGCAGCAAATCGTGCTTGTCGTGCGTGGCGCGCGCGTCCTGTGGGAGCAGGTAGTAGTCGGCGTTCCACGTCGCCCAGGCGAGCGTTGCGAGCGTGCAAGCGAGCGCAACGGCGAGCGCGCGCACCAGGCCGGTGCCCTGTTCCGTCGGCGCCGCTTCGACCTCGCGCAACGCTGGATCGAAGGAGACGCCCGAGCGCTCGAGCAGTTCGAAGGGCGCGCTGCCGCCGATCATCGCGAACACCTCGTCGTTGGCGAGCACGGTGCGCACGCCGTCAACGTCGAGTTCGACTTCGGCGGCACGGATCGTGTGCACCTCGCTTTGCACGAGCACGCGCAGTTCGCCGCTCGCGCGCGCGGTTTCGAAGCGTTCGGCGTTGCGCGCGCGCAGCCGCACAAGCTCCTCGCCGCGGTACGCGAGCGTCACTTCGTTGCCCGGCTGCTCGGCGAGCGCGAGCGCGGTCTCGACGGCGCTGTCTCCGCCGCCGACAACCAGCACGCGCCGACCGTGGTACGAGTGCGCGTCGAGCAACGCGTAAGCGACCTTCGGCAAGCGCTCGCCTTCGACGCCCAATTTGCGCGGACTTCCGCGTCGGCCGAGCGCGAGACAAACGTGACGCGCCGTGTGAACGCCTCGCGAAGTGCGCACGATGAAGTGCCCGCGCTCGTCGCGTTCGAGCCCGAGAAAGGTCTCGCCGCAGTGCAGCGGCAACTCGTGCGCGCGCGCGAGATCGTTCCACAGCTCGACGAGTTCCTCCTTCGCGTAGCTCGTGCGTTCGAGCGCGCCGTGCAGCGGCAACTCGATCGGCTGCGTCACGACGAGCTTGCGCCGCGGATAGTTCGCGACCGTCCCGCCGAGCGTCTCCGCTTGATCGAGCGTCGCGAAGCGCAGACCGCGCCGCCGCGCTTCGAGCGAACACGCGATGCCTGCAGGTCCCGCGCCGACGACGACGAGATCGAGCACGTCGGCAGCGCCGCGCGTGCTCGCC